>CAWUXF010000035.1:0-86268 GCA_963926325.1 uncultured Luminiphilus sp.
CAATGCGTTGACAGCAACCAGTTTGCCCGCCATGCGCTCTTTTCCGGGGATCGGATAAGTGGCAACATCGGCACCGTAGCCACCGCCACCGGGTTGTAAATCTACTTTGCGCGGCGTCATGGTAGAGCAGAGTTGATGCAGCGGCAGAAATAACATGTTCTGCTTCGCATCATAACTGGCAGACTGCCAGTTATGACCGCCGTAGATACCAGGGCAGACCGTGAAAGATTCACCGATCTGGGCGCTCGCAATATCTGGCCGATAGGTTAACTGCCCTGTTGCTTTATCGACGTCAAAGATATTTTGGTCGATGGTTTCATGCAGCGCTATATAGTCGCCCGTCTGGCGATTTAGCTTCCAGAGAATGCCGTCTTTACCGACGGTAAGTACCGTCTTTTCGCCATTGATGTCGGCTAGAATACGTTCGAAGCCGACCTCCATGTCGATCGTTTCGCCTGGAATATGCTGAAAGTACCAAGCAATTTCTCCCGTGTTGGGGTTAAGTGCGATGGTGGAATTGGTGTAGAGCGCAGCATCGTCAACGCTCATGCCTCGACTGACAGCAGCCCAGGGCTTCGGTTGAGATGTGCCAAAGTAAACAAGATTCAGTGCGGCATCGTAAGAGCCCGATATCCAGACATCACCACCACCGCGCCTATCGGGTTCAATATCACCCCAAGTGGCGTACTCGGGTGTGCCCGGCAGGGCCAAGGTTGATGTGCGCCATAGTTCTTCGCCGGTATCGGGATCGTGTCCGGTGATAAAACAACCATCTTCAGTAAAAAATTCGCAGCCGTTGATTCCGCTAACCACAATGCCATTAGCAATAATAGGTCCGGCGCTATGCGTATAGGCTTCACGATAATCGGCTTTTTCGGTGCGCCACAGTTGCTTGCCTGTTGCTGCGCTGATAGCCACAACTGCAGCGTCATAGGTGGCTAAATACAATGTGTCCCCAAAGATGGCAATGTTGCGTGTGGGGCCGCCGAGAAGCCGGGCTTCCTTAGGGAATTCGTATTGGTATTCCCAGATAAGATCTCCATTACTGGCGTTGAGCGCTTGAATTTTATTATTGGCATGGGTTAGGAACATGACGCCGTCGCGGATGATGGGCGTACCCTGGTTGCTCCCTTTGTGCATGGCCACTGACCAACTTAATTTTAAGGTGTGCACATTTTCACGGTTGATTGCGGTGAGCGGGCTGTGCGCATGTCCATCCCGAGTACGTCGCCAGTTCAGCCAGTCACCCTCGTTTGGTGCACTCAGCTCGGCTTCGCTGACAGGTCTGAAATCAGCGATTGTCTGATTGTTGAACTGTCCGATATTCCGCGCAATGTCCATGATGCTATCTGCGGCTGCGAATTCAATAGCATCGGGCGTTTGATGCGAAGAATGTCTCAGCGCGTCAACGCTAGCTAATAATTTAGTATCCTGAAGGGCGGCAGCGTTCTCTAACACGATAAAGCGTGTAACCGACGCATGCTCCTCTGATGAGAGGGTGTGTGACGCCCCAGGTGGCATCTGGTTCAGACTGACTGCATAGAGTTCTGCTGCGTCGCGATGTTGCCACTTTTCAGTGAAGGCAAGACCCGTGAGTGGTGCTCCGTGAGCGGACCCACGAAGACTGCTGCTGTGGCAGCTGGTACATTGAGCGGTATAAATATCCTGCCCACTGGATTCTGCAGCTTCCGCCGCCATGACGAAGAACTGCAGGAATACGATAAACAGGATTCTCATAGCTTAACTCTCAGTTTGAGCGGTCTGTCACCAAAGACTTGCCACAGATCTGTGGCAAGTCATTTAGCATTCAGCGGCAGAGGCTCGACGCTCAGTTAATAGGAGGTGGTTAAGCCTCCAAATAATGGCCGTACTTCAATAGCGCTTTTTCTCTTTGGGTCGGCGTGTGATACGAAGGAAAAAGATCGTCATAAGCGGTGTAATCCCGAAGTACCGCTTTAGCGACTGCTATTTTGTGGACTTCAGTGGGCCCATCTACAACACCGAGTTCAGGAATATTGGCCCACATAGTAACTAGCGGCGTCTCGTCCGAACTGCCTAAGCTACCGTGCAGGTGCATGGCTCGACTGACGACTTCCACGAGGACTTTGGGTGTAGCAGCTTTAATTGCTGCGATCTCTTTGCGGACCTCTCGGTTGTACTCTTTATGCTTATCGATCAGCCACGCGGTATATAGAACGTGGAGTCGATACTGCATCATCATGGTGTAGGCATCGGCAATTTTTTCTTGCGTCATCTGTTTGTCAGCGAGTAGTTCGCCTTTTGTCCGCCGGCTCAAGGCTCTTTCACACATCATATCTAACGCTTTTTTGATTACGCCTACGGTTCGCATCGCATGATGCACCCGGCCGCCACCCAGTCGTGTTTGCGCAACCAGGAATCCATCGCCCTCATTGCCAAGTAGGTTTTCGGCAGGGACTCTACAGTTTTCAAAGTTGATGTAAGCGTGCACACCGTCACCCTGTTCGACATAGGGGCCTACCGCAGAATTGCGAATAATATCCATGCCGGGCGTACCCTGCTCAACAAGAAAGATTGAAGCGCCCTTGTGAATGGGGGCATCTGGATTAGTGACGACCATAACCAATAGAAAAGCGGAGAAACGGGCATGCGATGCAAACCACTTCTCGCCATTGATGACCCAGTGGTCTCCATCTCGTGTTGCGGTGCACAAAAACTCACCTGGATCTGCGCCTGCTTGCGGTTCAGTCATTGAGTAGCAAGAGGCTATCTCGGCATTAAGTAACGGCTTTAAGAACCGCTCTTTTTGGTCTGCGGTGCCGAATTTTGCCAGAATTTCTGCGTTCCCGGAGTCGGGCGCCTGACACCCAAACACACTCGGTCCAAAACGACTTCGGCCTAAAATTTCATTCATGAGTCCTAATGCGACTTGACCATAACCTTGGCCGCCGAGCTCAGGTTCCAGATGACAGGCCCACAGTCCCTTGCTTTTGACGATCTCTCGGAGGGGCGCCATCGCTGCTGCAGCGGGAGATTTTGGATCCCAAGGATCTCCAGGTTCCCTGAAGACCAAGTCTAAAGGCTCGATCTCTTTTTCGGTGAACTCTGCTATCCAATCTAGGGATGCTTGAAAGGTGGGGTCGGTTTCGAATGACCAAGCCATTTGTTACTCCTTAAAACGACTGTTTCAGATATAAAATTATTTCTTCGGTTTTGCCTGCAGAAGGTGGCGCTCTGGGCTTGCCAAATCTGCATGGTAGTTTAAACTTGCTTTACGCAAACAAGCAACGTGAACATGAAAGAATCATGGACAGTTTAACGCTTGTTACCAATACATGAGTAAAAAGAGTAGTGATTTATGAATGAAGCGCCCGTTTGGTTGGTCACCGGAGCCTCACGGGGCATTGGTGCGGCAATCGCGATTGAGGCCCACCGTAACGGATGTCGAGTTGTGTTGGCCGCGCGAAGTGATGCTGCGATTACGCAGGCCGATAAGCTTGGTGAGCGAGCCTTGGGGCTTCAGGCCGATGTAAGTGATCCCGAGTCTGCTTTGAATCTCGTGCAGACCACAGTGGATCATTTTGGTCGCCTCGATGTGGTAGTCAATAATGCTGGCGTTCATCGCGGTGGTCGCGTGGCGCGTCTTGCGCAAGAGACATGGCAGGAAGTGATTGACGTGAATCTTACCGGCGCATTAAATATCGTCAGAGCATCAGCGCCGCATCTCTCAGACGGTAGTAGCATCATCAATATTGGCGCAGTGGTGGGCTTTCGCGGCTTCCCCGGAGACGTGGCCTATGCCTCATCGAAAGCGGGTTTGTCTGGAATGACGAAGGCGCTGGCGATTGAGCTAGCCCGGAAGGGCATTACGGTCAATCTTGTCGTGCCCGGCTTAGTACTGACCGAAATGACATCGGGATTAAGTAGCACCGCTATGGACACGATGAAAAGCAAGATCCCAATTGGTCGGTTAGGAAGAGACGATGAGATTGCCAGCGTTGTCTATTGGGTTAGCCAGAGTCGCTATATGACAGGTGCAGTGATCCCTGTGGATGGCGGCTTGCTGTCAAGCTTTGGGGTGGTGGGCGAGTGAGTGATGTCCATGACAAAATCTGCAATTGGCTGAACCTTCATCTCGGTTGGCATGGCACTCGGTTTATGGGTGCATTAAGTGGGGGGAACTCGAACTTAACCTGGCGGTTTGGTGATGAACACAATGTTTGTGTTGTGCGTACTCCCCCTGCAGAGTCCATTTCATCTAACTCTGCTCGTGGCATTGAACGTGAATCAAAAGTGCTAAATTTAGTCGCTGGGCGCGTTAGGGCGCCGAAAATTTATGGCTGGTGTGATGACCTGTCTGTAATAGGGCGACCGTTTCTGGTGCAGGAGTGGGTTGATGGTGTGTCTATCACCGACGTCTTACCAAGCCATTATTCAGACCCCGTTAAAGCAACTAATCTTTTGGGTGAAGACTTAATGAGGCAGCTCGCCGCTGTGCATAGCATTGAGTGGCCCACTGAAGGTCTCGAAACGCTTGGTCGGCCCGACAATTTTGTGGTCCGCCAGATTGATCGATGGACCAAAGTCCGCAGCGATACCGCCGTTCGCGAGCTCCCTCTATTTTTTGAATTGTCCAGCTGGTTGACGAACAATAGACCCGAGACGGAACGACCCGCGTTGATTCATGGTGATTATCATTTAGATAATACGCTAGCGGACCTCCATGAACCGCGGATTAATGCCATTATAGATTGGGAATTGGCGACGGTGGGTGACCCCGGTATGGATGTTGCATTGGCATTGCTATTTTGGGGCGATAACCGTTCTTCTGCGCCACCTGCCTTTGGTCAGTTACAGGCCATTTCGAGAGCGCCAGGCGTTGTCGATCGCCATCATTTAGCGGCGCTCTGGGCCGATTTGACGGGACGATCGCTGCAGCATATGAACTACTATATTGCGCTTGCCTCTTGGCGGCTTGCCGGTATTGTGGAGGGCGCCTATTGCTTATACGAGCAGGGCAAAGTGCAGTCTGAGTACGCCTCCGCGTTAGAATACAATGTTCCCGCTTTGTTGCGCGATGCCGAACGTGCTGCGTCGGGAGACTGGTGAAATGATGTTAAGTACAATGATGCATACGCCGCTAGGTGTCCCCACTTTATTTGATTACGGAAGGCGGCATTTCGCGTCGAGTCGTATTGGTGAATATGATGGCGCTACCATCCGCTGGCAAAGCTATGCAGAGATCGAGCAACTGGCCTGCAGACTAGCGTCTGCGCTCAGCGCCGCAGGTTTGCAGTCTGGTGACCGTGTCGGTACTTTTCTTTGGAATAGTGCTGTGAATTTAGGCGCCTATCTGAGTGTGCCCTCGATGGGCGGTGTTATGCATACCCTCAACTGTAGGTTAGCACCGGAACAGATAAGCTATATTATTAACCACGCGAATGACCGTTACTTAATCGTTGATGGCCGCTTAGAAGAGCAGCTTGTTAATGTGCTGCCACATATACCTGATGTTGAAATAATTATTGTTGTAGAGCCAACAGGCATGTTGGCTAATGACGATCGTGTTATTTCTTTAGACGCTTTTTTAGAGGGCGCTGCCGATAATTTCGACTGGCCCGAAATAGATGAAAATCAGGCTGCAGGTATTTGTTATACGAGTGGTACTACGGGTAACCCCAAAGGCATCGTTTACAGTCAAAAGACCACCTACCTTCATGCGCTGGCCTCACGATCCGTCGACAGCTTCGGTGTTCATGAGCGAGACACCATCCTAATGTTGCCGTCGATGTTCCATGCTAATGCCTGGGGCTTCCCTTACAGTGGCTGGATGTCAGGTGCCGATATGGTGATGCCTGGTCCGCATACTCAGACAAAGCACTTGCGCACTATGATCGAGGAAGCGCGACCCACGCTGACTGCACTGGTACCGACAATTTTGGGCGACTTGCTGCGTGAGGATGATACAAGCAGCTTGGATTTAAGTTGTTTTAGGGCCATTGTCTGTGGCGGATCGGCAGTACCATCGGCCATGATCGAGTCGGTGCGAGCCCGATGGGATGTGTCTGTTATACAGGGTTGGGGCATGACAGAAACCAGCCCGATGTGTGTGTTATCCCATCCACCAAAAGATTTGGGTGGGCAGAGCGAGACATCTTGGCGCATAAAGAGCGGTCGACCAGTACCTGGGATTAGCGTCCGCATCGTTGATGAGAATGGCCAGTTGCTGCCGCAAAATGGTTCGACTATTGGCGAACTCCAGTTGCGAGGTGCATGGGTTACAGGCGCCTATTTAGATATTGAAAGTGATGCTTTTACGGCGGATGGTTGGCTCAGAACAGGCGATATTGGCTGCATAGATGAAAAAGGTTACGTGCAGCTTACCGATCGTATTAAAGATGTCATTAAATCTGGCGGTGAGTGGATATCATCATTGGATTTAGAAGATGCTATATCTCAGCACCCAGGCATTGCAGAAGTGGCTGTGATATCCGTTCCAGATGAGCGATGGCAAGAACGTCCGCTGGCAATTATCGTCCGAAAATTGGATTCTGATGTTACACCATCCGACCTCCGTAGTTTTCTCGATAATCGTGTTGCTCGATTTTGGATTCCTGAATATTGGTGTCTTGCCGCCACGATAGATAAGACAAGCGTTGGAAAGTTTGATAAAAAGAAGTTGCGTGATTCGTTTTCGGTAGGAGATATCGTTGCGGAAACCGTCAAAAATTGACAGTGGCTACGTAAGCACAAGCTCACCAGAGGGAGAGATTAGTTTGCCTAAACAGCCTGATCCAAAGAAGGTCGCCGTCACATCAAATAAACAGACGGAGCGCAGTGCCCAATCCGATAAACGTATGTTTGAAGCCGCTATTACGTTGATTAATGAAAGGGGTACGGCCAAAACGACGCTGAAAGATATTGGCGAGTTTGCGGGATATAGTCGCGGTTTAGCCAGCTATCGCTTCGGCTCGAAAGACGGTTTGTGGATGGAGCTTTTTGTGAAGTTTGATGAGCTCTGGAAAGCGCATATTAGTGACTACGTCGAGGGGAAAACTGGTCTCGATGCGTTGCAAATGGCCATCCGCGCGCAGCGAGACATCTTCAAGCGAGAATCTAATTACCTTCGCGCGATGTACATTCTCTGGTATGAATCGCTGGGTGAGGAGTCTGGAATTCGAGCAACGCTTGCCCGACACCACCAGATATATAGGCGTGACGTAAAACGCTGGCTTAAACAAGCCATAGAAAACGGCGAAATCAGTAAAAATATCGACATCGATAATTTTGCTGTCACCTACTGTGCGACGATGTTTGGAACCATTTACCAATGGGTGATTGCATCCGAGTCACTCGAGATTGACCCATTTTTCTCTTATCTAGAGGAAATGCAGCTTTCCTACCTTAAACATGTGAGGGATTAATAATGGCGCGATTAGCAGTCGATAGCGGTAAGTCTATATATTACGAAGATAACGGATCAGGCGATAAGGCATTAGTGCTTATTCATGGCTGGGGTATGAGTGGTCGAGTATGGGATGGCGTCCTCATTCCATTACTCAACGCAGGCGTTAGGGTCATCACGCTTGACCACAGAGGATGTGGCCGTTCTGACCATGATTTCGCCGACATGGGTATTGATGCCATTGCGGGTGATGTCGTGACTTTAGTCGAGCACCTATCGCTTAGCTCAGTCGTAATTAATGGTTGGTCTCTTGGTGGTGCCGTCGCTACCAAGGCATCGCATATGCTGGGTTCTCGGTGCCGAGGATTGGTTTTAACCGCCGGCGCGAGCCCTATCTACACCCAAAAGCCCGATCTTGCCCTTGGGGGTATGGCATCTGATGTCGAAGCCACTGTTGCTGCCATGGATGACGATCGCATTAATTTTCTGACCGGCTTATCCCACGCAGTTTGCGCCAAGCCCATTTCAGATGCATTGCTCAGCTGGATGGCCGATTGTTTTATTGGGTCGGCTGCCAGGGCGTCAGCGACTTTAGGGCAGCTCGCACATTTGGATCAGCGAGATATCTTAGCTGAAATCAAAGTCCCTATTCTTTCTTATATCTGTGGGCAGGACGGATTTGTCGCACCTGAAATTGCGCGATGGGTTGCAGACAATCATTCGCATGCGACCGGCGTCGAACTGCCTGATAGTGGGCATGCGCCGTTCATTGAAGAGCGAGAAAAGTATCTTGAAACACTGATCGATTTTCTAAACAAGACCGATTAATCGGAAAGGGTTTAGGCCAAATACTGTGGGTCTTACATTGCAGTATAACTTTCGGAACTCCCGGCCTTAAAGAAATTGAGTGCGATGATTGAAGCCTATTCTATGGCTTCTGATATTTTTTTTTGGACGCAGTTCCCAGGTGAGTGCGTCGAGTCTGTTAATCGTCGGATGGAACACATCGCGAACAAAAGCTTGCCAAGACTGCGAGATAGCCACTAAAAAGGCACGATTTTTTTGAACAGTTTTTTAAATAGAGCGACGAAGCATGTCGGCATGATTGTTAAGGGCGTTGGCCCGCTGGCTATAACAACTGTAGAGCATATCTATAGTGATGCGGCCTGTTATCAGTTTCCCAAGACCAAGGTGTCTTTTGATATGCGATATGGATTAAGCGAACCACTTGTTGTGCGCGGCGAGTAATACGGGAGTTAGTTATGCAAGCTAGAATGGAAACCCGCCGAGATATTGGGAATGATCATATTCCGACGGTACTGAATCTCTGCCGACCGCCAAAGCCGCGCAAGTATCCGCAGCAATCTCGTTCTAAGATGCTCGTTAAGTCTATTCAGCAAGCTTGCTTTGAAGTCTTTGAGGGTACAGCTGCTGACAGAGTAACAATGAGCCTCATTGCTCAGCGTGCAGGTGTGACTAAAGGATCTATTTATCAATACTTTAATGGCATTGACAGTGTGATTGGATCGATTTACGAGCGCGTTATTGAACGCGCATTCCGCCGTGCAGAGCGTTCAGAGTCGTCAAAAATTGTTGGTGCTAGGTTGGCGAAGCAGCTGGTTGAGTTCGATGCGTTGTTTGCGCGTAGTTACTACCAGGAGTTTTATCGCCACACCTTGGCCGCTAATGGCATGTTCTGCAGCGCTAGTGCTTATGCCGCGATGGAATCTGCGTAGCAGCGGTGAGGCCATTTTGGAAGTGCCCACTGCAGACACACCCTAGTTGCTTGCGCCATGGTCCTCATAGCGCGTCCTCATAGCGCGTCCGCATCGCCTTTACGAGCTCGGGATAGGAGTATGTCTGTCAAGGGGAGCGTGTGGGTGCTAAATAACGCTTCATTAGTCGCTTCTCTAGTCGCTTCTCTAATTGCTTCCAAAGCAGTTTTTGGCTGTTTGTCGGGATTGAGTAAGTGAATTTTATTGATGATAGGAATCGAGCCTATTAAGAAATAGGATAGATACGCTCGGCGGAGTACACGGTCGAGTCTTTACGAGCAAATCTCGTGATGCGGCTTTTTCAGGAGACTGTGCTACTTCAATGACGCCTGAGGGTATTGTCTAATGGCCGCGTTTCGCTTCTATGTTTCGCTTCTATGTTTCGCTTCGTCCAAAATATCGCTTCGTCCAAAATATCGCATCGTCCAAAGTAGCAACACACGCCACCACGACTTTCGTACTCTCATCATGAGTGTGACCGGAGTTCAAGTAGCGATGAAGAGGGTGATTATTCCCCACTGGACTCGCTGCGTTCATTTGCCATCTGCACACTGAGCACTATATGTGCGATCTCTACCAATTAACGATTAGCCAGCCGGCCTTGATCTGGATTGTTGTATAAAAACTTAGCCTGACCTATGTGCCAAAGAGTGTAGATTGACGTTTTTCATCAGAGGATGCCTGGGAAAACTGCATGACGAGAAACGGGGTAATCATCAAAGTTCTTTTTAAACCAGCGATGTGTGTATATGGCGCGTGGTACCAAGTTTCCGACAGTCATGGCCAGCACAAATACCGCGCCTAAGTTCCAAGTCATTAGGGCAAAGCCGGTGAACGACAGGATTTCGCCCAAGTATTGCGGGCAGCTAACCCACTTAAACGCACCCCCGTAGGGGATCTTGTAACGGGGCTCGTCTGTACTTGGGTTTTTGGAGCGCAGGTTACGCAAGATATGATCTGAGTGCAGATTGAGTGAAAATCCGAACAGGTAAATGCCTAAGCCCGTTTGGAAGCGCCAGTCACTAAACCATGCGACGGTGTATTGCGTGCCAAACTCCGTGAGGTATGCGGCATTGAAATAGCCGTGTAGAAATAGGGTCAGCCAACCTGCAATAACGACGTTAAGTGCAAAGCTCGAATTTGATCCCGGTTGCACGCGCATCAGCATCGGACAGATAAGTGCGCGATTAGTGTAGTGAATCATCCATATAGCCAAGAAGAACAACGGCACGGGTTGGTCGGCGTTCTTGCCCATGAAATAAACAATTGGGAATACTAACAGGCCCGGTAATTCCATGAGAATCCAACCGGTTTTAGCATGTAGCTTAATACCTTTGCTGCGCCTGCCACCACCGAAGCGACCACCATAAGCTGCAGTGCCAAAGAAACTCGCCATAAAGACTACGGCAGCGTAGACGAAACCCACTAGAAGCGCTGTGTCGTAAAATGTATTACCTGTATACCAAGCCATGACGTAACCTCTTATCAGTATTGCTTTGCACTGTAGACCAGCACTGCAAGCTGGGTAACACACATTCGGACTAGATCCTTAGCTTATCGTCCAAATGGAGGCTGACGACAGGTTGACACAGCGTTACTGTAAAACCTCATTATTGAGATTGCTTGTCTGTTGCGGACACTTTGGCGCTAACTATGTCGTTTTCACCTATTTTGGCTAGTACGGTAACGACTTGGCATAGCGACATAGATGTTGTGGTGTTGGGTTTCGGTGGCGCGGGCGCTTGCGCGGCGATCGAGGCGCACGATGAGGGCGCGCAAGTAGCGATATTTGAAGCGGCTTCGGCGGCAGGGGGGTCCACGGCGCTGTCGTCAGCCGAGCTGTATTTAGGTGGTGGCACTGAGGTCCAAATTGCCTGCGGTTATGCCGATACGGTCGACGCGATGTATGGCTACCTAATGGATGCTAATGGGCCTCAGGCCGATGCTGAAAAAGTGCGCGCCTATGCAGAGGGCTCGGCGGATCACTTCCTATGGCTCAAATCCCTCGGGCTGCCCTTTAAAAATAGCGAGTATCCTCATCGAGCCATGATGGCGATGTCCGACGACTGTCTGCTCTACACTGGCAGTGAAAAGGCATGGCCATATGCAGAGCGCTACCAGCCTGCGCCGCGCGGACACAATTTAGAAATCTTGGGTGACAATGGTGGCCCGCTGTTTATGAAACAGATGGCTGGGGCTATAGCTGCCCGCAGCATTGCAACCTATTTTGATGCCCGTGCACTACGACTTATTGTCGATGAAGCCCAGCGCGTTGTTGGGGTTGTTGTTCGTATGAATATGGAAGCTCATTATATTCGTGCAAAGCAGGGCGTCATATTGTGTTGTGGGGGTTTTGTTATGAATAAAACCATGATGGCTAAATACGCCCCAGAGCTTAGCAAGGCAACGGTACCTATCGGCAACCCCAATGATACGGGCGCGGGTATCCAGATGGGCTTGAGCGTCGGTGCTGCTGCAATCAATATGCATGAGGGTTTTGTCAGTCTGCCGTTTTATCCACCGGCATCGCTAACCTACGGTATTTTAGTCAACGCGCAGGGCCGGCGATTTATCAATGAAGACGCCTATCATGGTCGCGTCGGTGCTTTTTTGTTGCGCCAGGATTTACCCGTATATTTTGTGATGACAAGCGATGCCTATGCGGATTATGAAACATCGTCGTATTGAGCGGCGCCGATAGCCGGCACTGGAGAAACGCTCGAAGAATTAGCCGATGAGCTGAATCTGCCAGCTGGTGCGCTCGCCGCGACGGTGTCCGATTATAATAGCGCAGCTGTTCTGGGCAATGATCCACTGTTCTTTAAGTCTGCTGAGTGGCTAAAGCCTTTGGATGGCACTTTGGTCGCGCTTGATTGTAGCCCCGGACAGGGCGCGTTTTTCCCCTATTTTACCTTGGGTGGTTTAGATACATTGCCTACTGGCGAAGTGCTTGACTACCAAGGTCATATTATCGCCGGGTTATATGCTGCAGGGAGAACCGCCTGTGGTGTGCCACGAAGAGGTGATGGCTATGCCTCAGGCACCTCTGTGGGTGATGCAACGTTTAGCGGCCGTCGCGCAGGAAGCGCGGCAGCACAGTTTTTTTTGGAGAATGATTAATGGATATGGAATCGCTGGCACGACGTGTCGACCGCTTGGAATCACTCGACGAAATCCGGCAATTAGCGGCTAAATATTCACTGGCACTGGATATGCGTGATTTGGATGCCATGGTCAATTTATTTCCGAGCGACGTTCGTGTGGGCCATGACAAGGTGGGTCGCGGTTGGTTCAAAAAATGGATGGATGAAACACTGCGTGATCAGTTTACCGGCACTTCCCATCATATTGGTAATCACATTATTGAGTTCCAAGATCCCGATAATGCAATTGGCGTGGTTTACTCAAAAAATGAGCATGAAACCCCGACAGCAGACGGCGGTATAGAGTGGATCATTATGCAGATGATTTACTGGGATAACTATAAGCGCGTCGATGGTCGTTGGCTCTTTCACCGCCGTCTACCGTGTTATTGGTATGCCACTGATCTCAATAAGCCGCCTGTTGGCGACCAGAAAATGCGCTGGCCGGATCGCGAGTCTTATGACGGTGCGTATCACGAGTTATTTCCTACTTGGCGAGAGTTTTGGGAGAAACCATTGGCTGAAGGCGAACCTTCCGTTGCTGCACCGGCGCCGCTAGACCAGTTTCTAGAGACGATGCGCAGAGACAACAGTAATCCACAGATCCGCACACGTTAAGGTAACCACGATGTCAATTGAAGTATTGTTTCAACCCCTTCGCCTTGGTGCGCTGACGCTTGCTAATCGAATTTTGATGGCGCCTATGACCCGCAGTCGTGCCACTCGTGACGACTTAGTGATAGACATGCACGTTCAGTACTATCAGCAACGCGCGACTGCGGGATTGATCATTAGCGAAGGCGTTCACCCATCCCCCAATGGCAAGGGTTACAACCAAACACCGGGGATTTATAACGATGCGCAACAGGAGGCGTGGGCCAAGGTCACTGCTGCCGTTCACGCGCAGGGCGGTGCTATTGCTTGTCAACTAATGCATTGTGGTCGAGCGGGGCATCCAGTTAATAAAGCCTCGGGCACTGAAATGTTGGCGCCGTCTGCAATTGCCGCAGAGTCGGAAATATTTACCCCTGAGGGAATGAAGCCGATGCCTACGCCACGGGCTTTGACATGCACGGAAATCCCGGAAGTTATCGCCGAGTATGTGGCGGCGGCGAAACGCTGTCGTGCCGCAGGCTTTGATGCTGTCGAGTTACATGCGACATCGGGTTACCTTCCCGCACAGTTTTTGTCGCCACACGCTAATCAACGTACTGATAATTACGGGGGCTCACTAGAAAACCGACGGCGTTTTGTCGTGGAGTTGATGGCTGCGTTAGGCGCTGCGATTGGTCCCGACCGTGTGGGTATTCGGATTGCACCGGGCAATGCTTTTAATGACAACCGAGACGATGATCCTGAGGCTACCTTTGCCGGGCTTATTAAGGCATTAAGTGGCGCTGGCTACGCCTGGCTGCATGTGATTCGAGTGCCTAATACGGGTCTTGATAACTTGGCGCTGGCCAGAACGTATTTTGATGGACCGGTCATTGGCAACGATAGTTACAATGCTGAGGAAGCTGCTGAGGCGATTGCTGCCGATGAAGTAGATGCAGTATCTTTTGGTCGTGGATTTATTTCAAACCCGGATTTACCAAAGCGGTTTAAAATCGGTGCTGAGCTTAACAAGTTTGACCGCAAAACCTTGTACGCAGGCGCGGCGCCTGGATTTATCGACTACCCGAGTCTCGACCAATAAATTAATGCTGTTTTTACAACCTATTTGGAGCGCTGATCATGTCCATGCCCACCGATATTCCCGTCATCGATTTGATGCTCGCGATACCTAACAACGACACCTCAAATTTTTATGATTTCATAAAGCCGCTGCTGATGGATGAGCAGAGCAGGGCGATGTTTCAAATGCCGGCGCAATACATGTTTAAAGACCTCCCCAAAGTCGGCAAGCGCGATGATTATATTGCTTATACCATCGACAAGATGGATGAGTTCAATATCGAAAAAGCGATGATCGGTGTCGACGAGGGTCAATATGCGACTCAGAACGAAGCAGTTCTTAAGCACCCAGATCGCTTTATTGCTTGTTACGACAGCAACCCTAACCACGGTATGGAAGAAGTCCGAAAGATTCGGCGCTTAAAAGAAACCTATGACATTAAAGCCGTGACTGCATTTCCTTCCGGCCTGTGTCCACAAGTGTCACTGGCAGACAAAAAATGGTACCCGCTGTTTGTCACTTGTATCGACTTGGATATACCATTTTGCCCCTGTGTGGGCGTCCCTGGTCCGCGTATACCTATGGAGCCACAAAAAGTTGAGCATCTCGACGAGATTTGCTGGTTCTTTCCGGAGCTGCGCGTAGTGATGCGTCACGGTGGCGAGCCCTGGGCGGATTTAGCGTGGAAACTCATGCTTAAGTATCCTAATTTGTATTATATGACCAGCGCTTTTGCGCCTAAACACTATCCGAAGGAAATTGTGAACTTTGCCAATACCCGCGGTGCTGACAAAGTGATGTATGCCGGCTATTTCCCTATGGGCCTGTCGCTGGAACGATCTTTTGGTGACCTTCCAAATGTGCCTTTTCGTGACGAGGTATGGCCTAAATTCTTGCGTGAAAATGCACAGACAGTCTTTAAGCTGTAAATATCCATGTCTCTATGCAATCATTTTTTAGTCATTAAGGGTAAAAAACACTAATGGTGTCGACGATACAGGCGGGCCTGTCTGAGCCGAGTACACTTATAGTGACGCGCACCACGGTTTTTATACCCCCCTTATTTTCTTCTGCAGAGATGATTTCGCCGGTGGCGAAAATGTCTGAATTAACTGCTACAGGTGATGGAAAGCGAGCTTTTTCGGTGCCGTAGTTAACGCCCATTGAAGTATTTTGTACTTCAATTAAGTCGGGTAGAAAACAACTGGCTAAAGATAGTGTGAGATAACCATGGGCGATCGTTTTACCAAATGGGCCAGCAGCTGCCCGCTCGGCGTCAACATGGATCCACTGATGATCGTCAGTGGCTTCGGCGAATTGGTCAATTCGACTTTGAGTGATGCGCATTGTTTCGGTAGGTCCGAGTTTTTTGCCGGGCAAAGACAGTAAGTCGTCAGGGTGTGCGACGATCGTTTTATTCATGTTTAACCTCTTAGTTGAGTAAAAAACCTATGCAATTAGCCAATAAGATAGCATTAATTACCGGCGGGGCAGGTGGTGTTGGCGTGGCCACTGCGAAGCAGTTTATCGCGGCAGGTGCCCGTGTTGTCATCACCGATATAGAGGTTGCCGCGGGAAAAATTGCTGCAGAAAAACTGGGTGTCGATTTTCTTGCGCACGACGTGGCTAACGAACAGGACTGGCTGCGAGTTTTTAAATATGTTGAGCAGCAATTTGGGCGGTTGGATATTTTGATCAATAACGCAGCTATTCTGCGTTCGGCCAATATCCAAGAGGAAAGTTTGGAAAACTTTCAGCGGCTTATGCACGTCAATACCGACTCGGTATTTTTAGGCATGAAAACGATGTTGCCGCTGCTCGAACTAGAGGGCGGTAGTATCGTTAATATCTCATCTTCCTCCGCGCTCCTTGGATTCCCCCATTTTTGTGCCTATACGGCCTCGAAGGCGGCGGTCCGCAGCCTGACGATGAGTACTGCGGTTTATTGCAAGCAGCAGGGTAATAGGGTGCGTTGTAATTCGTTGCATCCAGATGGAATTGCCACACCGATGGTCATGAATATTGAGGGTGAGCCAGTGGTCTTGGATCAGGCCAAGTCCAAGCATGCAGCGAGCTTTATGTGCGAAGCTGAAGCGATCGCCGATGTGCTGGTATTCTTAGCGAGCGATGCGTCACGACACATTAATGGCGCTGGTATTTCGGTAGATAATACCGCAACGATCCATCCCCCTTACTTATGAGACTATGCCATGACTGAGTTTGCCGATAAAACTGTATTGGTTACTGGCGGAGCGGGCCATATTGGGCGCGCCATCTGCGAGTATTTTCTGGATGAAGGTGCCGACGTTATCGCCTGTGGTCGGCGCGAGCCAGAGCAATTGATTAGCAGTGGTGGTCGTGTTGCGCGCTTCATTAGTGTTGATATTCGTGATCCAGTTGCGTCGCAAGCATTGATTGATACGATTGTTTCAGATTGTGGTGGTTTAGACGTCTTGGTCAACAATGCGGGTGGTAGTCCACCCGTCGATGCTGCCAATGCCAGCCCAGGTCTCACAGAGAAAATCATCCAACTCAATTTATTAGCACCTTTGGTGTTATCACAGCAGGCTCACGATGCACTGCATAATCCGGAGCAACCGGGTGTCATTATCAATATTGCGAGTGTCAGCGGTGCGCGGCCCTCACCGGGTACTACCGCCTACGGTGCGGCAAAGGCGGGTTTGCTTAGCGCAACCCGTTCGCTTGCGATGGAATGGGGGCCAGGTATTCGCGTCAATGCGATTATCGTTGGATTGGTTTATCACGAAGCGGGTATCGCCCATTATGGTGGAGAGGAAGGGTTTAATCGCGTAGCTGACATGCTGCCCTTAAAACGCATGGCGGTTCCAGCCGATGTCGCTAAAGCAGTGATGTTTTTAAGTTCTGAACGCGCGGCATACGTGTCGGGTGCGGCACTCGAACTTGATGGTGGCGGAGAGGTGCCTGTCTTTTTGCATCTCGCTAAAGAGGCCGCTCAGCGAGACGCTTGATCATTATGTGGCGTGCACGTCACTAGTGAGCTATCCACAGCGCCGTGCCGAGTTATTCTATCCAGATGGGCGAGGTCCAAGCACGTTCCTGAATAACCGGTGAATAGAATGCGGATTCTGCTGTGCGGGTACAGCACTTATCGTAGACAGGACCACTGGCACCGAGTTGTTGCTGCGCTGTGATATTGGCATCCTGTGCTTGCAATGCACATGCCTGATCAAATGGATTAACGCCAGCCGCCTGGCGTTGTTAAGTACCTGTTGGTCTCAGTACGTTGTCGCTCGGTGATGATGACCAGCGCTGTCGCAGCCGATTAACGGTTTCTCGCGCACTGTGCACCGCGCCATCGATATAGCCGACGTGTGCACAATCACCGACGACGGCAACCGCATAGCCTGCATTTTCAATCTGTTCTGCAATACGCATGTCCCCCATTGCGCCCAGGGCTAAGATGATAGTGTCGGCTTTACTGAATATTGCGCTATCGTCTATCTTGTAACGCACGCCGTCATGATCACAACGGATGTCCTCGGCTTTCGTGATTAATGTACAGCCGTCCTCACGAAGTTCATGCAGAACTTTGGCGCGACGCACGATGCTGAGTTCCGGGGCAAGATCTCGTGAGGGTTCAATGACTGTTACTTTGCGACCGCGCGCTACCAAAAACTCGGCGAGCTCAACACCGACTAAGCCACCGCCGACGATGGTAATGTGCTTGCCGACGGGCATGTAGAGTCGGCTACCCAGTGTGGCCCATTTGATCGAGCTAGTAATGCCACTCAGTTGTCCAAAGGTAACGACCAGCTTGTCGAACCAATTCAGTTTTTGTTTGGCGTCAGACTCGCCGCCGAGAAGGAGTGCACGCATTTGTTCGCCATCGAACACATGACGTAAATCTTTACCGGGAATTGGTGGTGCTTCGCGTCGCGCGCCGGTGGCGACAATAACCTGTTCAGGTGATAGCTGCTTTAGCAGCGCATCGTTAACAGGTGTGTTGAGGCGGATGGTGACACCTAGTCGCCTCAGTGCTGCGATTTGATACTCGATTAGTTGCCCATTTGGTTCGTAGGCGAGGGCAGCAATTCGTGCGGTGCCGCCAAGCTGTGGGGCTTTATCCACGAGTGTGACGCGATGCCCAGCCTCGGCTAAACGAATAGCTGCCTCCATACCACCGGGACCACCACCGACGACTAACACCTGCTGTGAGGGATCACTGCATCGCGCGATGACATCCAGCTCTTGTTCTCGACCCAGATCGGCATTAACAGCGCAAACGAGTGGCTTATTAATAAAGATTTGGCTGACGCAGATGTAGCAATAAATACAGGGTCTAATTTGATCTACTTGATTGTCGATAATTTTTTGTGGCAGTGCGGGATCTGCTAATATTTTTCGCCCAAGACCGACAAAATCGAAATCTCCAGCAGCAATATGTTTCTCCGCGCTATCCATTTCTATGCGGCCAACAGCCATGACGGGTATCTTCACGGCGCGTTTTATTGTAGTTGCAAAGCCGACAAATCCATTGGGCTGATGAACCAGCGGCGCTTCCGTAAAAGCAATACCCTTACCTGTATTACCATACGCGCTGACATCGATGGCTGCTGCGCCTGCAGCTTCAACGAGTTTTGCGCTTGCAGCGCAGTCTTCGGTGCTGATGCCATTTTCAATTCGATATTCAAAGGCATCGAGGCGTACCAAGATAGGCATGTCTTCACCGACGCGGACTTTAATGGCTGCAATGACTTCGCACAGGAGTCTAGTGCGATTCTCTAAATTGCCACCATAGCGATCCTCGCGTTTGTTCACTGCTGGTGATAGAAAGCTTGCCAGCAGGTAACCGTGTCCCGCATGAATTTCAAGCGCGTCAAAACCTGCTCGCTGACACCGTTCAGCGGCATCTGCGAAGTCGGCGATAACGGTGTCTATGTCGGATTGCTCCATCACCTTGATACGCGCGCCTTTACCGTCAGGGCCCGACATTTTGATAAAGTTTTTTAGTTCCTCTCGAGTAAGTATAGACATCATGTCGTTACCACTTTTGGATAACCGTGATGGCACTAAGAGCGGTCGTCCTGCAACGACATCCTCTTGCGATACTTTGCCACTATGATTGAGTTGTGCGGCGATCTTGCAGTCATGCCGATGTACACGATCAACGAGTTTGATTAAGTCAGGCAAGAATCGATCTTCTGATAAGCCAACCATATTGGGCATTGAGCAGGCTGACGGCCAAGAAACAGACGTGGTTTCCAAAATGATCAGGCCCACTCCCCCCGCTGCGCGGGCCTCATAGTAAGCCTGCAGACGTTCGCCACAGGCGCCGTCGGTTTCCGCAAAGTTAGACCCCATCGCTGTCATAATAAAGCGATTTTTAACGGTCATAGAGCCGATATTGCCAGCGCTGGCAAGTTGCCGATATTTCATGGAGCTGTGTCGTTGGCTGAAATATCTCGCGGTGCAGGGCGCAGGGCAACGACCACCATCGGGCCAACTAAAATAGCGGCCAAGAGGCCAGCCCATAAACCTTTAAACCAAGCGTATTGCAGCGGCGTAAAACTCGTGACGCCAATTAGTGCGAGCAACAAAATGGTACTTCCGGCAATCAGCAATGCGCCAATTAATCCAAATAGCGCGGCATTCGCCCACAGCGACTTTGGAAAGCGTAAAAAGCGCTGCATTATCGCGGGTACTTCAGTCTCGTCGATCAATGCGACTTTGCCCTTGTTTAATTTAGCCCGCTGAACGGGAATAACGATTAACGTGACGATAAACGGCAGTATGAAGCCTGTGGCGAGTAAGTCGCCGCCAAAATTACTGCTGCCCCACCAGGTCACGACCCCGTTATCCTTAATCAACCAGTAGCAAATTAGGCCGTTACAGACTGCGTTAGCTAGTCCATTTGTAGTAGCGTTATGTACAAGATAACGCTTGAGATTGGCGTTGAACATTCTGATACTCTAGGCGTGCTGTTGATACCACTAGTGAAACCGACTACGGCGCGTAAAGGGTAGAACGGGAGCATCCGAATGTTTGAACAATTTCTACCAAACTGAGGGGGTAGCATAGCGTGATGGCAAATGTACGCATTCAAATGGGCAAGTTCCAGCACTTAGTCGATTATTTACAGGTGCTGGGATTAGATGCCGATGCTGTTGTGGATGCGGCAGGCTTGTCTATGACGCAAATTCTGAGTTCACCTGCAGAGCAAAAAGCACCAGCGATACACTATTCCCGCCTGTATAAACATGCCGTGCGCGCTATGCAATCTATTGAGGGCGCGGTTCCTTGGGGTGCGGGGCTTGGTACCGAAGCGTTTGAGATGATGTGTTATGCGATCATGGGGTCGGGTACGCTCGGCGACGCGCTTGAGCGTGCCGAGAGATTTTCCCGGGTGATTGAGCCGGTCACAGGAAACCATATTTCACTCTGCCTGCAAGGCGATTCAGCAATTCTTTGTTACACCTTGCGAGATTCCAGTAATACGGGTGCTTTTGTCCCCAGTGGTTGGTGGCGTGGGGATAGCGCCAAATCCGTTGCCCGAGCCTCAGGACTTTTGGTTTGGCATGCCTTTTGTGGTTGGTTGATTGGTCATGCCCTTGAGACTCGCATGGTGACCATTGGCGCACCCTCTGTAAGTGATGCGTATGCACAGTCTCTGGGTGAGGCGCTGACGGCTACGCCGATATTCGATGCGCCGCACAGTAATATTATTTTTCCGGCGAGTGCATTGGATTATCGAGTCGTACAAAACCATGACTCGTTGCAAGCCTTCTTAGACCAAACGGTTTATCAGCTCATTTGTATTGAACAACGACCCGCATCTGCCGCAGCCGCTATTAAGGGCTTGCTGGGGACTGACTTTAGGCATGGTATGCCGACCTTTAACGATATTGCTGAACGCTTACATATGTCAGAGTCGAGTCTTCGTCGTCGCCTGATTCAGGAAGAGACTAGTTTCCAAACACTCAAAGATGAAGCGCGTTGCGTGTTGGCTCGCCACTATCTGGCCGACCCCACTATAAAGCTAGTCGATGTGTCCGAGCGCTTAGGTTTTACCGAGCCGAGTTCATTCGGCCGCTCGTTTAGACAGTGGACGGGTATGACACCCAAGGCCTATCGCGAGCACCATGAGCTGCACGCGCTGCGTTCAGTCGGTTGAATCGATGATTGATGATGTCCAGTAAACTGGCGCTTTTGGTCCTGTTGGCGCAGCGCACTGAGTCATATGGTACACGGCAATAATTTAATAAGTTAAACGATGATGGAAGCTAGCCAGAACATTTTGAATTTGGTGTATCGCTATGCTGAGTGTATCGATAGCGGTGACTTCGACGGTCTCGGTCTGCTGTTTCGTTGTGGGTCTATTGAATACCCCACGGCGGGACAAGTATTGCGAGGCAGCGACGCAATCACTGAATTTTATCGTAAGACGATACAGGTGTACGCTGATACGGGTACGCCTTGTACCAATCATGCAGTTTCAAACGTCATTATTGAAGCCGATATATTGGCCTGTACCGCCATCGCGCGCTCCTGTTTTTCGGTGACGCAGCAGCTTGTCGACTTCCCCCACCAAGTGATTGCGACGGGACGTTATTTTGATCATTTCAAATACGATGGCAAAGCATGGTGCTTCACTGGCCGTAAGGTTACACCCGAGTACTACGGTGATATGTCTATGCATCTAAAAAGTTTTCTGGACGAGCGTGATGGTTTGCGACTGGTCAGCAAAAGTTCCCCAACTAATAAAACAGCCATAAAAAGGATCTAACTATGAAAGGGCCAATGAAGAAGTCACTGATTACCTCGGCGGTACTGGCGGCAATTACCACCAGTACGGGTGTATACGCGCAATTGGAAGAGGTCATTGTTACTGCCGAGCGGCGCGAAGCGAATATCCAAGATACGCCTATCTCGATTGCGGCCTTAACATCGGAGATGATCGAGCGACGCGGCGTTGTTACAGTTGCAGACTTATTTAACACCATTCCCGGTGTGCAAGGCTATGAAGCACCCTCTTCGCGGGGCAACATTAGTTTAAATATTCGTGGTATTGGTTCAGGTAATCCGAATAGCCCATCTACCGACCCAGCCAACGCACTTTACATCGACAACGTTTACGTTGGTAAAGCGACGGGTAACGGTATTGACGCTATGGATCTGGAGCGTATCGAAGTACTGCGCGGTCCACAGGGTACATTGTACGGCCGTAATGCCACCGGCGGTGCGGTCAACTTTATTACGCGCAAGCCTGCCGATGAGTTCGGTTTGAAGATGAAGGTTAGCGCCGGCGACTATACCTATGGCGCAGTTCAGGGTCGAGTTGACCTGCCAATCACGGACGACTTGAAGGTGTCGGCGTCATTTTACGAGCGCTCCCGCGATGATTTCTATGGTAACTCGAATTCAGCTGTCGACGGCTTTGAAGATCTAGATCGTCAGGGCTACCGCTTTGCTGTTCGTTTTACGCCCAGTGATAACATCACCGTTGATTACAGCTATTCGCATGATGAAATCGATGAGCATTCACAAATGCTTGATGTGGTTGGTTTCAATCCCACCAATGCGGCTATTTTAGGTGCGCCCGGTTTGCCAACCAATGTTTCTATCGATAGCGCAAGCCGTGTAGCTACCGTCGCGGCTATTCAAGGTGGCGTGCAGCAGCTTCAAGGCGCAGCGTTAGCAGGTTTCCCAGGTTATGAAGGATTCTTGGCGCCTCAGATCGATACTTTCTTGGGTTGGACTAATGACTATATCGCCTGGGCAAATGACGAGTTGACGTCGTTTGACGACAAGCCCAACCAAGGCGCAAGTGATGCGAGCTCTCGTTCAAGTAACGAAGTCGATGGGCACTCACTGAATATTGGCTGGGACCTTGGCGACAATATGGAAATTCGTTCGATTACAGGTTATCGCAAAGCCAGTAATGTAACCACTGCAGACCTAGACGGCATGGATAACTCGGCCACTGGCGGTGTGCTGGGTGATTTGCCCCTGTCGACAATTGGCGGCTTGCTATTTAACGCAGTTGTTCCCGATGCCTTCGGCGTAGATGCTGCGACAGAGTTCCAATTGGCACTGGGTTTGGTTGACACTATTACGGAGTTTGGTAGCGCGCCGATATTCAATAACTATGCTGAAACCGATTACGAACAGTTCTCTCAGGAATTCCAAATCTTAGGTAGTTTTGATACTGCGGATTATGTACTGGGCCTATATTACTATGAGGACGAATCAAAATTCCGTAACCACCGTATAGCTTCATTCCCACTCGCCACGTCTGATACCAGCTCATACGATATTGACAGCGAAGTGACGGCGCTTTTTGGTGAAGTCACTTGGCGTCCATCAGAAGATAGTCCTTGGGCATTCACAGTAGGTGGTCGTTATTCGGTAGAAACTAAAGACGTGACCTACCTATGGCGAGGTTACAACTCGAACTTTATAGGCCGCTACTTCGGCCATTTGGCGACGGGTGGTAATGCCGCTAACTACGATACTGCGAACAACTATGTAACTAATGAGCAGGCTGAAAATTTGCCAGAGCGCGCGGGTATTTATGGTCGCAGTTTCAGTGATGATTTCAACAACTTGTCAGGCAAGATCACCGCGATGTACTCGTTCAGCGATGATGTGAATGTTTATGGTACCTACTCGACAGGCTATCGCTCGGGTGGTTTTAACGGTGATTTCTTCGACACGGCTAATGACTCGGCTGACGCATTTGACGAAGAAAACATTAGCAGCATAGAGCTGGGTCTTAAGTCGCAGTTTTGGGATGGTCGCGCTCAGTTGAACGCTGCAATTTTCTCCTACGACTACGATAACTTGCAGGTTTCAACGGTATTGGCTCAAGGTGCTAGTGTCACTAGCGCGATTGGCAATGGCGGTTCGACCAGACGTGAAGGTATAGAAGCATCGTTTGTATTCCAGCCGGTCGACAGTGTGGTTGCAAATATTAGCTGGACCCATATGGAAGGTAACTTTGATGATTATCCCGCGATTACCTCGTCAAATGCTGATGGCAATAACGTGCTGCCAATGAATAACATTGCAGAACGAGGTTTGTCGCCTGACGACCAAATCACCTTTGGCGTCGATTGGGATATGTTCAAGAATGAAGGCAATACACTGACCTTCTCGCTAAATGGCGCTTGGCAGACAAAAACCTACTCAGTACCGTCATCGACAGCGATCTATGATACCAATGGTAATGGCCTGCCTGATTTACCGATTGCCTATGAGCAGCGCGAGAATCAGGATCGTACCTTGATTAATGCACGTCTGGGGTGGGTGATGGATATGGCCGATACCAACTTGGAAATTGCCTTATGGGGTACCAATCTGACCGATGAAGATTATCGATCATTTGGTTTCAACTATGGTAGCGGTCTTGGGTTCAACGTACACCAATACGGTGCACCACAAATGTATGGCATCGACTTAACCATCGAGCTGTAAGCTAACATTGACGTTTAAAAGCCCGCTTAATGTTTGTTAAGCGGGCTTTTTTATATGTGTAACTATATCGCCAAGTTAATGTCTTCGTCAGACTGAGAATAAGGTGAAATCTAATATCTGAAGATCATCGAGATTTTTTTTCGCACGCCATTTCAGTTTCAGATAAACAAGTCGCTAACCGATGTTGTCCTATCCATTGTGTGGCGGCGTGTTGAATTTAATACAACCTGCGTATTTCCGGCGCGCGCTCAGCCGAATACATCGGGGCGCAGCATCGCATCATGAGCACCGTCGACAAAAATAAGGCTGCCCGCAATAAAGTCTGATCCCGGCTTTAATAAAAAACTGACTAGCCGAGCAACATCCTCGGGTAGGCCGGGTCTGCCAGCAGGGATAGAAGCCACAAACTGCTTGATTGCCTCGCCATATTCAGGGTTTTGTGCAACCGCTTGCGTCATGGGTGTTTCAATATACCCCGGTGCGATGGCATTCATGCTGATACCCTTGCGAGCATAAGCAGGCGCCATTTTTCTCACCCAGCGTGCGACCGCCTGCTTACTACCGCTGTAGCAATCGTGCCCTGAGACCGTATCTGCTATGTTATCAGCAACCTCAAAATTGCCATCAAGTAGCGCCGTCACGAGGGCTTCTGAGGCACACATTGGCGCAGAGTTTGAGGAGATGGCTACGACCCTGGCACCGCGTCCTAGCGTTTGTCTTAGGCCGGCTATTAGCTCTACGGTACCCGCGTAGTTGATGGCGAGTATTTTTCGCCGATCTGGAAAATGTGATGCGACTCCCGCGCAGGTGATTACGCCATCGAGGCTGGAGTGATCAGCTTTTATCTGTTTGATAACGGCTTGTCGCGCTTTTTTGTCACTTAAGTCGACAAGATAATCGCCGTCCTTGATATCCACTGTGATGACACGATTGCCGGCTGCCACTAGCGCCTCTCGGATTGTTGCACCGATTCCGGTTGCACCACCAGTTAGTAAATACGTTTTCATAGGCTGTTCTCTGTTGTACTAAATAATTGAAGGTTGGGTTCGCGTTGGCGCTATAGCCCGGCGCGATCTATGGTGGCTTGGATCGCACTACCCGGTAGCGCGACCATACCGCCGTCGACTTCGAGTACTTTACCGCTGACGAAGTTACTGGCATCTGAAGCCAGATATAGCGCTGCTAATGCAATATCTTCAGGCTGTCCCAAGCGTTGTAGTGGAATCCAGCGGGTGGTATCAGCAAGCATTTTCTCGTTCTGAGTAATGAATGCGGTACTCGGTGTTTCAATGGCGCCGGGTGCAATGGCATTGACGCGAATTTTTGGTGCCAGCTCGTAGGCCATCACTTTAGTCATTTGGTTCATGCCGGCTTTTGCCGCTGCATAGGCTGAAAAGTTGCGGTCAACCATCCATGCGAGGGCTGAAGATACGTTCACGATACGCGCCGACGGCGATTTCTTTAGCATAGGTAGTGCGAGATGGGTAAGGACGTAGGCGGACGTTAAGTTGATATCGATAGTGTGTTCGAAACGGGCTTTATCGACTTTTGCTAGCGAACCATAACCTTTGCCTGGTGCCCCGGCGTTGTTAACCAGAATATCTACACCGCCGAAAGTATCTTCGACTTGCTGCACTAGCGCTTGTAGTGCGGTCTCGCTGGTCACGTCGCAGCTGACGGCCAGTGCGCGCACACCAAACTTTTCCGCCTCTGTCGCGACATCCATAATATCTGTCTGCGTACGCGCAACGCAGATAACATTGGCACCCATTTCTGCAAAGGCGATGGCGATGCCGCGACCGATACCTTTACCCGCGCCGGTGATGAGTGCGGTTTTTCCTGTCAGTTTGAAACGATCGGTAATCATCTTGTGCTCCTAGAAAATCGTATTGTTGACGGTTGAGGTCAGGCTCGGTTTGGCCGCCTGGTCATTTAAAGGTGCGAGTGTCGCCGCGAGAAAATATGCGGTTTGCTCGAGTCTGCTGGTAAGGTTGTCCTCGGGCTTCGATAGCCAGTTGAGCAATCCATAGAAATAACTGCCCACTAATATTTGTACTAATAGTTCAATGTCGGTGTCCGTTCGAATATCACCTTGTTCTTGACCCACCACGACTAAGTTCGCCATAGCCTCGTTTAAGCGCGACATACGGCTCGATGTAACGTTGTGTTCGCCAAAGTCTGCCATTCCTGAAGCGAGCAGGAGGCGCGTACTATCCGGATGCTTTTCGATATAACCGGCCGAGCTGCGCATAAATTGTAGTAACCGTGACTCTGTAGTGGTTCGGCGCTGGCATTCGCAGGCAATATGACTGATGAACTCACTGTCCATGCGCTCGATCAAAGCGGCCAAAACAGCGCCTTTGCTAGTAAAGTATCGAAAGAAGGTCGGCTTTGAAATCTCAGCAGCGTCGGCGATGGATTCCACCGTAACCGCGTCAAAGCCCTGCTGGATAAACAGGGCATGCGCGGCATCGGCGATGCGTTCTCGGGTTTGGCGCTTTTTACGCTCTCGTAAAGACACGGGTACAGCGGTCATGGCTATAGTCCTTTTGGCGGTGCTATGTAGGATACTGATGCTATTTGAAATAATGTAACTATGGTTAAATATTAAACTAACGTAAACAAAAAGCCGATCGTCCGAATCGGTGATGTTTGGAGGAAAAATGCAATTATTGGCAAATAAAGTTGGCCTTATCACGGGGGCGGGTGCAGGTATAGGCCGCGCGATTGCGCTGGCCTTTGCTGCAGAGGGTGCAAAAGTCGTGGTCGCTGACTTTAACGCGGAAACTGGGCGGGAAACCGTTGACTTGATCATCGCGGCCGGTGGTGAGGCTGTGTTTTCTAACACCGATGTCAGTGACGAAGCTCAAGTCATGGCGATGGTTCAGCTAGCAATTGATCACTTTGGTGGCTTACATATTGCCTGTAATAGTGCAGCGGTGAGTCGTGGCTCAGGCCCCATCCATACCTTCGAAAAAGCGGTTTTCGACAGCACGCTTGAACTGTGTCTGACCAATACCTTTTTGTGTATGAAACATCAAATTATCCAGATGCTAGCAGCGGGTGGCGGCAGTATCGTGAATATTTCTTCTAATGCGTCACTGCGCGGCCAGCCTTACAACACCGCTTACGCGGCGGCAAAAAGTGGCGTTAATCTGCTTACCCAAAGTTCGGCCGCTGAATATGGACACAAGGGCATCCGCATCAATGCGGTGTCTCCCGGCGTCATTCGTACGCCGGGTGTCGAGAAGTACTTTGAAGAGCAGCCTAAGATCGCTGAGGGCTTAAAGCAAGCGGCGGTCATGCGTCGCCTTGGCGAGCCAGACGAAATTGCCGATGCTGTCGTGTTTTTAGTGAGTGATCGTGCCTCGTTCGTTACAGGTCAAATTCTTTCAGTCGACGGCGGCGCTGCTGTTCGATAATGTTTTCATGGAGATTTACTGATGTTGATTGCCTCTGATTCAGCAAGCCGATGCCCATTGCCTATGCCGTTTGGTTGGTTCCAAGTGTTGTACTCGCAGGAGCTTGCGGTTGGCGAGAGTAAGCCGCTGCACTATTTTGATCAAGAGTTGGTGGCTTTTCGCACCGAGTCTGGTATTGCTCGTGTCGTCGACGCGTACTGCCCCCATATGGGCGCCCATTTAGGCTATGGGATTCGCGATCAAGCAGGTGGTGGTTCGCGAGTGGTGGGTGAGTCCATTGTCTGTCCATTTCACGGCTGGCAGTACAATGGTGAGGGACAGTGCACCCATGTTCCTTACGCTAAGAATATGCCACCCAAAGTAGCGCGCGGTGAGCAGGTACTTGGTAGTTGGCAGGTCCGTGAAGTCAACCAAACAATATTAGTGTGGTACCACCCTGAGGGCGTTGCACCGATGTTTGAGCCTGAACCCGTTGCCGAGGCGCAGGCCGATAACGCCGACTGGGGCGAGTTCACCATCCATACGTGGGAGATTGAAACTCACATGCAAGAAATGGGTGAGAATGCGGTAGATCCCGCACATTTTTTGTTTGTACAT
The DNA here is from genome assembly GCA_963926325.1 of uncultured Luminiphilus sp. Lineage (GTDB taxonomy): Bacteria > Pseudomonadota > Gammaproteobacteria > Pseudomonadales > Halieaceae > Luminiphilus. Next base: position 28,452 of record CAWUXF010000035.1, read on the forward strand.
GGCACCGACGATGTGCCTGATTCGGAAGTGCTTGAATTCGATGGGCATACGCGCCGAGGTGTTCTGAAAACGCGCAATCCCACGCCGCGTGGTGTAGTAGAGGGCGTGATTGAAAATCGAAATGTGGGTCCTGGACTGTCCGTAGTTAATTTTTCTGGTCTCTATGAGACTGTACTCATGGCGAATGTCACACCGGTGAGTCGTGAGCATGCACGGGCGTTTTACGCGTTTATTCAGCCGACAAAAGATGACACTGGATTTGGCGGTAAGATCGCGCAGGCGATCATTGCTAACATCTGTCAGCAGATGGAAGAAGACCGTATTATTTGGAAGCATAAGCAGTATCTAGAAAAACCACTGCTGTGTGATGGCGATGGGCCATTCGCAAAATTTCGCCGCTGGTATGGGCAGTTTTTGGTTCAGACACAGGTTTAAAAAGCGGTTTCAGCAAACATTTTTGGGCGCGATGCTATCGTGTATTCGGTGTTAATGGGAGTTAGCTAAGTATGTCTGTTTTTGCCAGCCAACGTCTGCCGCTTGTTGTAGCGCCGATGTTCTTGGTGTCGTCACCCGAGCTCGTTATTGCGGCCGCAAGGGCGGGTGTGGTGGGTGGCTTTCCCGGGCCGAATGCACGAACCATAGACGTGCTAGAGGAGTGGATGGCGCGTATTCATGCGGCGCTCGCGCCGGCGCGACTGCCTTGGCTGTTTAACATGTTTGTACATTCCTCATACGATCGATTTGCCCAAGAGCTCGAGCTGGTCAAACAATATCAGCCTGCCATGGTATCAACAGCGTTGGGCTCTCCTAAGCGGGTTATTGAGACTGTCCATGGCTACGGCGGTCAGGTTTATGCCGACGTAGTGACGCCTGAGATGGCGAAAAAGTCGATTACCGCCGGGGTGGATGCATTGATTCTGGTGACCCATGGCGCCGGTGGCCATACCGGGCGCTATCATCCTTTGCCATTTATCGCTGAGGTGCGAGAATTTTGGGACGGGCCATTAGGCGTGGCGGGGTGTATTTCCCGCGGCGCAGATGCAGCGGCCATGCTGGTTGCTGGCGCTGACTTTGTTGTTGCCGGCACACGTTTTATTGCTGCGACAGAGGGATTAGCATCCGAGGGTTATCGAGCCATGCTCAGCGCATCGCATATGACGGATATTGTTGAAAGCATGTCGGTCAGTGGTGTTGCCGCGAATTGGATGCGGGCGAGTTTAGAGCAAGCCGGTATTTCCTCGCATAATACAGATGAGGCGACCCCAATCGATTTTTCCGGCGATGCTGACACGCCGGATAAAGCCTGGAAGGACGTATGGTCAGCGGGTCAAGGTGTTGGGACGATCAAGCGGGCAGAGCCTTGCGCTGATATCGTAGAAGCCCTACATGCAGAGTTCACTGCAGCGCTTAGGGCCATACATCAGCGTCTGTGAGCGTGGAGGCCGCGGATCGGCAGTGTTCCCCCGTCAGAGTTGTTCACTTAGCGCATAATGTTACTAACCAAATGGCTGCGTTTCGTATAAACATCGCACAAAAGTCGCGCCACTAATGACTTCTATTCTTATGACCCGGTCGTCATGTTTGTTGATTCGTTGGCAATCTGTTACGCGGCCAATTTAAAATAGGCAATAGCGCCAGCTAATAAACAGACGGTGTAACCTAAGAATATCCTAGCGGCTAACCGGTGCCGACCAGCGAGTACGCGTAAGCGCTCATTCGCGATCCCGTCGAGTAGCCTAATACCCCGTTTTGAAGCAAAGACAAGGGGCAGCTTGAACCAGCGGGGTGCACCTAGTGCAAGCCAGATCTCGGGCGCTAAGCTTTTGACTGCTGCATAATAGCGAAATTCGACACTCACTGAACGCCACATCAAAAGCATCCATATAGTTGTAAGCAATAGAAAAGCAATCATCGTGGGCTCACTTTGAACAGTAATAAAATCGCTAAAACAGATTTAAATGAGTGAACTCGCACATGAAGTGACGACTGCGTAAATGGGCGCGTTTATGCCGTCTCAGGCGCTAGTCTAGGAGGCATGTTACCATCCAGCGACCACAGCGAAAAACCGATAGTAGCGTTTTTAACGACCGAATGTTCCTGATATAAGGGCTCGGTAAGTTAAAAAATATAATAAACATACACGCAATCAAAGGAAAATTAGAGATGGATCGCACTGCAATTACATTAGGACGCTTTTTGTTGGGGCTGTATTTTTTGGTGCCAGGGTTAACGAAAATCACCAGTTACCAAGCCATGATTGCTTACATGACGTTACACAACATTCCCATGGTGGAGCTACTTCTACCGCTGACAACAGCGTTGCAAATTGGTGGCGGTCTGTTCTTGATCACCGGCTTTCGTGTGAAAGAAACAGCTTATATGTTTGTCGGTATGACGTTGCTGATTAATTTAGGGATGCATGATTTTTGGAATACCTACCCAGATGTCGATCAAAAACATGAGCTACAGAACTTCGTCAAAAACCTCGGTATTTTGGCTGGACTACTCGTGCTGAGTGCGTCGCAGCAGGTTGAGCAATGGCGGCTGTTTAAGTCTTAGCCTATAAACTACTGACTAAATCCTTGGTTTTATTTTAACACGCCACTTTTTTAGAAATTGACAGGTGGAAAAAGTGGCGGAAATATCAAAACTGTTGCCAGTGGCATTTTGAAGAATATGAGTCAAACCCAGCAGGCTGCTTAGTAGTGAATCTTGCCCGCCATTGCGAAGCCAAGTATGGTTGATTGGGGACTGTTATCGAGAGCCATCAATGATTGAAGCGTGGGGGCAAACGCCAGAAGGCGAGTCTATTTATCGATACCAGCTACGTAACGGTATGGGTATGACGGCAACCATATTAAATTTTGGTGCGATTGTAGCCGAACTGCACGTTCCCGTTTCTAGAAACACTGTCAATGTAGTTTTAGGCTACTCATCTGCTGCGGACTACGTAAAGGATACGCATTTTATTGGCGTGGTAGCGGGACGCTACTGCAACCGTATCGCCGATGCGTGTTTTATTTTAAACGACGAACGGTTCAACTTAGTCGCTAACGAGGGGGCTAATCAGCTGCACGGGGGATATGGTTTTTCTAAAAGGCTATGGCGCTGTATAGAACACAGCGAATCCAAGCTCGTATTAGAGTTGATCTCCAAAAATGGTGACCAAGGCTATCCTGGCACACTGACTGCCTGGGTCACCTATACGCTAACTGAAGAAAACGAACTGTTATTTGCCTGGTCCGCGAGGAGCACAAAAGACACCGTAGTATCTTTAACTAACCACACCTATTTCAACTTGAGCGGCGCAGCGACTATTGGTGACCATTCACTTCAAGTTGCATTGACCCACTATACGCCGATAGACGAAGCAGGGATCCCAACGGGTGATATCACCCCAGTCGCGAACACGGTATTTGACCTAACCAGCAAGCCACTGCTGGCTGATTGTTTAACCCATGAATCGCTTAAGCACACAATGGGATTTGACCATAACTGGTGTATATCAGCGGGCTCACGTACTCATGATCAGGCGCAATTAGTAGCGGTCCTATCCGATTCTGTTTTAAATCTAAACGTATACACCACGCTACCGGGCCTGCAGTGTTATACAGGCAATCATTTGGACGGATCCGAACACTTTCGACGTCACCAGGCGATCTGTTTAGAATCACAGTATTACCCCAATGCACCTAACGTGCCGCTGTTTCCTTCTCCTATATTACGGGCTGGAGATACTATGCAGCACTTAACGCGGTTTGAATTTAGTCAAAGCTCATGAAGCCAACGCTTGAAAATGTTGCCATAGAAGGCGATCACAGCATTAAAGTGCTGCATTACTCCTGCGCAGCGTTTCAAGAAAATCATGGCTGGCACTTTCATCCCGAATTTGAGCTGTCTTTAATTCTGAAAGGGCATGGCAAACGGCTGGTAGGCGACAGTATTGAACGTTTTCAGCCAGGTGATGTGGTATTCGTCGGCCCAAATATCCCCCATTGCTGGATCAGTGACGACACAGAACGCAGAAATGAAATGATGGTACTGCAATTCAACGAAGATTTATTACGCGGACCATTAATGACGTTACCCGAGGCACAGGCCATTTCCCCTTTAATATTACAAGCTAAGCGCGGCTCATTTTATGCGGGTGAGAGCGCAGCAGCCATTGCCGAGGCCATGTATCAAGTTGAATCGAAGGTAGGGTTAACAAGGCTTGCGAGATTTGTCGAGTTACTCGACCTTTTAGCTTCTAGACCCTTATCGCAAACCCTTGTTGGCGAAATGTATGCCGCGGACAATACACAATTTAATAGTGGTCGTTTGGCCAAAGTCATGCAATTTGTGAAAGAACGTCTAAGCGACGATATCAAGCAACGTGACGTGGCCGATCACGTGTGTATGACTCCGCAATCTTTTAGTCGATTCTTTAAAGCCACCACCGGCCGCACCTTTGTATCCTTTCTCAATAGCATGCGAATAACCGAAGCCTGTCGATTACTGGTTAACAGTAAATCTGATATTTTGGATATCTCTATCGCTTGCGGTTATGCCAATCCTTCAAATTTTAATCGCCGTTTTGTTGAGATTAAAGCTTGTACACCCAGCCAGTACAGAAAAGCCCGTCGCACTGCAGATTCTGGGCATTGATAAAAACACACCAATAGCGTGGTAATTGTGTGCGCAGCTCTAACGTACTTGTGGCGTACGATAGCCTTTAACTTAAACGAGCTGATGCCATGCCAATTGTTTTAGGTATTGATTTAGGCACGCAAAGCCTGAAGGCACTAATTTACGACACAGAAACCAAGACGATCGTGGCTAACGCCTCGAGTCCTGTCGAGATTATCCAGTCGTCTAATGGCGCTGCGGAGCAAAAGGCCGAGTGGTGGCTTGCGGCGCTAGAGCACTGCTTTGCCCAACTAAGTGATGACATAAAGCAGCGTATTGCTGCGGTGGGCGTATCGGGCCAGCAGCATGGCTTTGTTCCAGTAGGCACCAATGGTGACGTGCTGGCAAACGTAAAGCTTTGGTGCGACACCACGACCAGCGCTGAATGCGAAGAAATCATGAGCATATTAGGGGGTCGCGAAGCCTGCGTTGCAAAAACAGGTAACGCCATAGTTCCTGGTTACACTGCCCCTAAGATTCTTTGGTTAAAAAAACATAAGCCCGACGCCTATGCACAAATGTGCACGGTGATGCTGCCACACGATTACTTGAACTTCCATTTGGGTGGTGTAAGGGCCATGGAGTTTGGCGATGCATCTGGTACTGGCTTGCTCGACATTGAAAACCGCAAGTGGCACAGCGAAGCCATCAACGCAATTGATGATAGCGGCAAACTGGCTGCTTGCTTACCACCCCTGCACGAAGGTCTAAGCCCTATTGGTGCGGTCACAAAAAAGATTGCCGACCGATACGGGATAACCGCTGGAATACCTATATCTCCGGGTGGCGGTGACAATATGATGGGTGCTATTGGTACTGGTAATGTAGGCGCAGGAATTGTGACTATGAGTCTAGGCAGCTCTGGTACTGCTTATGCTAGTAGTGATAAAGCTGTATTCGATAGTCAGGAAAGGTTGGCCGCTTTCTGCTCCTCTACTGGAGGATGGTTGCCTTTGTTATGCACAATGAACTGCACGCTTACCACGGAGTTAACCCGCAACGTATTAGACAGCAGTCTTGTTGAAATGGAAGCCCTGGTTGCCGCCACGCCTATCGGTAGCCACGGCGTCTTAACTATGCCCTTTTTTAATGGTGAACGCATACCCAATTTGCCCCAAGCCAAAGGCAATATCTTAGGCTTAGATTCCGGTAACTACACTAGAGCGAACCTATTGCGTAGTGCAATGGAAGGCGCCACTTTCGGTTTAAAACTGGGCATGGAAGCGCTTGACGAAGCCGGTATGGAAATTCGTGAAATTCGGTTGATTGGCGGCGGTAGTAAAAGTGCCAGCTGGCGACAGATTGTGGCAGACATTTGTAATGCCCAAGTGGTAGGCCTTAAACAAGATGAAGGCGCAGCATTTGGTGCGGCATTGCAAGCTTTTGCTGCGTTGCAGGTTAAAGAGGGCCGCAGTGTGGATATTGGAACACTGACCCAGCAACACGTTACTTTGGACCGTAGTAAAGGCCATCAGCCGGTAGCGGAGAATGTACTTGCTTACACCGAGGTTTATGAAAAATATAAGCAGGCAGTAGGCGTGATTTCGCAACTGTATGCCGGATAACCTTGGGCTTTCTAATTAACAAAAGAGGGCGCGTCAAAAAAAGTTTTGTAATATAACTGCCGCTGACTCATCGCGTACTGACAGCGCGTGTCGAAGCTTTTTCTACTGGCTAGACACGCCGCTTATATTTCCGGACTGATTTTTAGGGCTCGTTGAAAACAACAAATAGACGCAGGAAAACAATATGTCCAAAAACTATTTCGTAGGCGATAAAGAGTATTTCGCTGGCATAGGGAAAATTCAATACGAAGGTAAGGAATCCAAAAATCCACTGGCCTTTAAGTTTTATCAAGCCGACAAAAAGGTTGGTAATAAAACTATGGCAGAGCACTTGCGCTATGCCGCATGTTACTGGCATAGCTTTTGTGGCGACGGATCTGACCCTTTTGGTCTTGGTTCTCGAACTTACCCATGGAACAGCACCAGTGATGCCATGACTAATGCTCAACAAAAGCAAGATGCTGCCTTTGAGTTTTTTACCAAACTGGGTGTTCCTTACTACTGTTTTCACGATCGTGATATAGCCCCAGAGGGTGTGAGTGTTATTGAGTCTGAAAAGAACTTATTCGCTTTGGTAGAGTCTGCGAAGCAAAAGCAAGATGCTACTGGCATCAAGTTATTGTGGGGGACCGCTAATTTGTTTGGCAATAAACGTTATATGAACGGCGCCAGTACTAATCCGAATTTTGACGTTGTCGCCCACGGTGGCGCCCAGGTGAAAGCTGCTCTAGATGCAACCGTTCTACTCGGCGGTGAAAACTATGTATTTTGGGGCGGTCGTGAAGGTTATATGTCGTTACTAAATACCTCGACCAAGCGTGAGCAAGCACATTTTGCTAAATTCCTAATGGCCGCCCGCGACTACGGTCGTAGTATTGGTTTTAAGGGCACCTTCTTAATCGAGCCGAAGCCAATGGAACCAACTAAGCACCAATACGATTTTGATGCGCAAACTGTCATTGGATTTCTACGCCATCATGACTTAGATGGCGACTTTAAATTAAATATTGAAGCCAATCATGCAACCTTAGCCGGACACAGCTTTGAGCACGAATTGCAGATGTGTGCTGATGCAGATTTATTAGGCTCAATCGATGCAAATCGTGGTGACCCTCAAAACGGTTGGGATACAGACCAATTCCCAGTTGATCTTTACGATGCAGCCAAAGGCATGTTGGTCGTACTTGAAGCGGGCGGCTTTAAAACTGGCGGATTGAACTTTGATGCTAAAGTTCGTCGTGAATCTGTTGATGCCGGAGATTTGTTTGCAGGACACATCGGCGGCATGGATACATTTGCTTGCGGTTTAGAGATAGCGCATAAGATTATCAGCGACGGCGCATTGAGTAAGCCACTCAAGGCACGTTATAGCAGTTTCGACAGTGGCTTAGGCAAAGAATTTGCTGCAGGTAATGTTTCTTTAGCTGCACTTCGCGATCACGCTGCAAAAATAGGCGAGCCTGAAGCTATTTCAGGAAAACAAGAGCAGCTCGAAAATATTTTGAATGGGTATATGCTAACCTCGGTGTAAGACGAATCGCGGGCTTTGGCGTTGCTGTGTTTGTAATTATATTGTGGCTGAATACGTAAGCCGCATGCGCTTTCCGTTGGGAAAAGCATTCTGGCTTTTAAAGTACTGACATCAAACCTTAACATTCACCATTAGGCCTTATCATGCGACAAGAATATAATTTTGCTTACATCGTACTCATCAGTTGCGTCGCAACGATCGGTGGCTTTCTATTTGGTTTCGACAGTGGCGTCATCAACGGCACTGTCGACGGTTTGCAAGCGGCGTTTAAGTCTGACAGTGCCGGAACTGGGTTTAACGTAGCCTCCATGCTCTTAGGGTGCGCGGTGGGCGCATTTTTTGCAGGCACAATGGCAGACAAATATGGTCGCCGTACCATTTTAATTATGGCTTCTGTTTTATTTATTATCTCTGCTTGGGGTTCCGGTATCTCGACGGACTCTATCGAATTCGTTCTTTACCGTATCATTGGTGGTTTAGCAGTAGGTGCCGCAAGTGTTTTGTCACCAGCCTACATCAGTGAAATTGCGCCTGCACATATTCGCGGTCGCCTTTCATCCATTCAGCAAGTAGCGATTATTAGCGGTTTGTTCTGCGCATTTTTGAGTAACTATTTTCTCGCAAGTGTTGCTGGGTCATCCACCACCGAATTTTGGTTTGGATATGCCACTTGGCGCTGGATGTTCTGGATAGAATTGTTTCCCGCTATATTGTTCTTTGTTGCTTTGCTAGGCATACCAGAGAGTCCGCGCTTTCTGGTTTCTTCGGGCAAGGAAGATCAAGCGGTTTCGGTACTAAGTAAAATTTTCAGTGTTGAACAAGCGACTGTGATCAAAGATGAGATAAAAGAATCACTCGTCGGTGATCACCGCCCACGACTCTCCGATCTTATGACTAACGGCAAAGTACGATCTATCGTTTGGATTGGTATTGGACTGGCCACCTTCCAACAGCTCGTTGGTATCAATGTGGTGTTTTATTACGGTGCGGTTTTATGGCAATCAGTTGGCTTTTCCGAAAGCGACGCCTTATTAATTAATGTGCTTTCTGGCGGCGTGAGTATTGGTGCTGTCATTGCCGCTATGATTTTGGTGGACAAAGTCGGCCGCAAGCCATTGCTATGGATCGGCTCTATAGGCATGACGATTAGCTTGTTCATACTGGTGTTCTGTTTTGCCTCCGCGACTATTAATGAAGCGGGGCAGCTCACGATGACGGATAACGTAGGAACGATTGCGCTGATTGCAGCAAACGTCTACGTTGTATTTTTTAATGGTTCATGGGGTCCCGTCATGTGGGTTATGTTAGGCGAGATGTTCCCCAACCAAATTCGCGGATCTGGCTTGGCTGTGAGCGGATTCGCGCAGTGGATTGCCAATTTTGGTATCACGTTAAGCTTTCCGATATTTTTGGCAACCATTGGCTTGGCCGGTGCCTATGGCATCTACGCAATATGTGCATTGATGTCGGTGTTCTTTGTGCTGAAATTTGTATACGAAACCAAGGGACGTACCCTGGAACAAATGGAAGGTTAAGGCGCAATCAGGCTACTCAGATAATCGATGCCGCCGCAGACTGCCGCGACTTGTGCCCGAATGCAGTTTTCGGCATCAACTTTTGGACTGTCGGGATAAACCTCAGTTGTTGTTCTAAATGCGGCATCGGTGAATCCTGCGCACAGGCCCAGTCTAGACATGTCATAGTTGATAACACCCCATTGCTCGATAGGTGCGCCGATGATTAATCCGGCATCATCGGCCGGTGCAATATGTGTAACCTGAGCCACACGGCTAATAATTGCGCGTTGAAAGTCAGGGGTAGGTCGTTGGCTGTCGCCCACCAAATAGAAACCGTCGGGTATGCCCGAGACTGGTTGTTCAGTGCCATCGCGGGCAGCGAGTGCGGGACGAAACGTACTGTTATCAGTATCGGTGGTTTCATGGAGGTCAAAGTGCGCCAAAATCTCGCCGGGTAGGCTGTTGACCCAGGCCATCAATGCCGCTGATTCAGCACATCGACTAGCGTCAATAAACGAACGGTTTGGGTCTATCGCGTTGGCATCCCAGCGATTGATGGTTTCATAGCCCCAGGGGCTCACACACGGGGCTATCGCAAAGTTAAAGCCTGCACAGTACTGGGCCGCATACTCGCTGAGGAAGCGTATGGCGCCTTGGACACCGCTGGTTTCATAGCCGTGTACGCCGCCTGTGATTAAGATTGTCGGGCGAGTGGTCTGCCAATCGGCAGTGATTAAACCAATCAGCGGGTAGCGGCTACCGGCGCTATTGAGTTCGCCATATTGCTGCTTAACGAATTGCTCAGGGAGGGATGCTAGGCGATGTAATACTTCGTCTGCATAGGAACGCTTAATCGTTTGGCGCTCGCGCCATAGGGTAACGTCGGTCTCTCTCCAGGGAATGCCGGGAATGCCGATCGTGTCGATCGTGTTGATCGTGTTGATCGTGTCGATTGTGTCGATATCTGCTGTCATGTTCGATCCTGTCTGCGATCAATAGTGTGCTTCGAGAGGCGCGGCGTCCGAAGCGGGTTCGAAACCAGCGCGGTATTCTTCTGTTGGGCATATCTGGGCATATCGATGCCTATTAGGGCGCTTGTTAATTGGTACGCCGATCTATACTGCGTTAGCATGGTGGCATGCGAATTAAAAAAAGCTACTTAAAAACCTCTGCGTTAGCCTTAGTGCTGCTGTCTGCCACCGCGCTTAGTGAGTCTTTTGGCGCCTTGCCAGACTTTGCCGCGATCAAGGACGTCAGTACAATGAAGCGAGCGTTCTACAGTCATATGGTCCCGATTGTGGAATATCAAAATGATGCCATTCTGAGTCATCGAGAGACGCTGTTAGCGCTGCGCTCGGAATTCGATGAAAGCGATGAATTAGGTTGGTTATCAAAGCGCAGCTTCGCCCAGCTTACTGAGGTGTACGAGTTAGATGGCGGTGACTTAACGACGGCGGAACTGCTGACCGAACTCGAGTTGCGTATTGATATTGTGCCAGCGGACATTGCCCTCGTGCAGGCGGCGAAGGAGTCGGGTTGGGGGCGGTCTCGTTTTGCCGTCAGCTATAACAATCTGTTTGGGCAGTGGTGCTATAAGCCTGGATGTGGTGCTGTCCCTAAACGACGCCCCGAGGGCGAGCGTTATGAGGTGGCTAAATTTGATGATGTGTCGGAATCTGTTCGCCGTTATATGAATAACCTTAACACCCATCAACGATATGCCAACTTCCGCCTGCTGCGGGCGCAGCGCCGCGCGGCAAATCAGTCGTTGGATGGGGATGTGCTGGCTGCGGGCCTATTGGGATACTCTCAGCGCGGACAGATCTATGTCGATGAGGTTTCCTCTATGATTCGCGCAAACAAATCCCTGCTGGCAGAAGTGTCTGCCAATTAGTATTGGCGCTCCCTGATGTCCGTGTTGCTTGGCATGCGCATCGCGCGTTAGGTCGATATCCGTCCCCAGAACCGCTCCCAGAATCGAAACCGGAGCCCAGGGGCAGCAACAGCAAGGCTATTTCTCCTTGATTACAGGAGAAGGGCGACTGCGAAATTATATGCATTGCTGAACCAGCCGTCTGCGCATCGATTAAAGAGTGAAAGTCAACCCAGGTGCGCGTGTCCACCATCAACGGCAATGCTTTGGCCACTGACGTATTGCGATTCGGGACCGCAGAGGACCGCGACAAACTCGCCAATATCTGCTTCGCAGTCACCGATACGGCGCAGCGGGATGCCGCTGATAAACGCCTCCGCTTCTTCCGGACGATGTTTAGCCCAGCCCGCGAGGGCAGGAGACGCCGCGTGCGGTAAAATGCAGTTGGCACGAATGCCGTCGATACCCCATTCACAGGCAGCGGCACGTGTCAGCGCGCGGATGGCTTCTTTATCCGCTGCGTAGACGCCATAGTTGCTCATATCCCAGCGTTTTGCTGCAGTACTTGCCATATTGATAATAGAGCCGCCACCCTGGGCTTTTAAATATGGATACGCCAGCTGCATCAGCCGCAATGTGGCGAAAGGTCCGACTCGAAAGCCAGCTTGCACATCATTGATGTCTGCGCTTAACAGTGGTCCTATCCGGGTGTTGACTGCGTTATTTACCAGGATATCCAGCCTGCCAAACGCGCCCAAACTCTTTGCCATAGTCGCATCGAGATTTTTTAAATCACCGATATCACAAGCTATAGCGACCGCCTCGATGTCGAATCGCTCGCGGATGATTGCGACGGTTGCCTCACATTTACTCAAGGTTCGTCCGACCGCGACAATGTGTGCACCACGTTTGGCAAGTGACAATGCGATACCCTGACCAATACCCTGTCCCGCACCAGTAATCAGTGCGACCTTGCCATATAAGGACTGTTCCATAATGCCTCCATCGTGGGCGTGGATTGTAGTTAGATAATACGACGATCGGTCAAATGAATGACCATAATCGTACTGAAACTGATAAACCGCATACAACTTTTTTGCATACGCGCGACGTTTTCTTTAAGTCGAATAGGGTTGTTGGCGGCGTCGAAAAAATGAGCGGTCGAGGTGCTGGCTTCAGTAGGAAAATACTCTTCAACAATGGCATCGAAAGTTAAGGTGGGTCGCTTGTCATCCTCTTGATCAGGCCGTTGTGTAACAAGATTTTGCCGGTACCCCACTGTGCACTGGGTCTCCAATGCCACCGACGTGTGATCGTCAAGCCAGCGTGTAACAAACATACCGCGGCTAATATCTTCTCGCTGAAGAAAACAACAGAGTTGTAGGGTGCCCGCAATTTGATTGTTGACATGTGACTCGAATGGCTTGGCAACGGTGCATTCACAGGTATAAAAATGCATGTCTGGGAGCCGCTTACTCAGTACATTATAAGCGTGTTGCTGTGTCCGAGTGTTCTGAAAATGCACGCTTAATCGACCAGTGGGCATCAACTGCTGCGGGTCTTGGGTCCATTGCGCAGCGCGACGGCTGTTGTCATCTAAGCTAGCGAGCCAGGCCCCAGTTACGCCCTCGAGTGACTTGGCGACAGCGATTATCATATCGGAGGAGGGGGGCGAATGCTTAAAAGTTAGCCCGATCAGCGCGGTATGAGATCGCATTAGGGTCGCAAGCGCTAAAGGTTTTTTAGCCGTGCGTAACGATTGCGATGCCAAGCTGCATCGCCATAGAGTTGATTGCAGACCCGTGATCGTTTGAGGAATAGGCCAATGTCTAACTCGTCGGTGACACCCATGCCGCCGTGCATTTGCACCGCTTCGTTACTGATGAGTTGATAGCAATCATTGCTAAGTGCCTTGGCGGTACTCGCCATTGCGCTAATGTCAGTGACACCGTAATCCAGCCGCGAGAAAGCTTGTAAAACGGCGCTCGCGGCGAGTTCTAGCTCGCAATACATTTGGGCACAGCGATGCTGAAGCGCCTGAAATGTACCAATTTTCACGTCGAACTGTTCACGCTCATTGAGAAAGAGCACCGTGCGCTCAAGCAGCTCACGAGCGCCACCAATCATCTCTGCGGCGATTGCTAAGGCGCCAATATCCACGACGTAGTCGATGGCTTGTGAATCTGTTGCGAAGCAGTCCTCGTCGGCAACGCTAACATTATTGAAAGTAACGGTTGCAAACTGGCGACCATCCATGAGTTTGCGTTGTTCGATACTGACACCGTCAGCTTGCGTAGCGACGACTGCTGATACACCTGAGTCACATACCACCAACAGATAGTCAGCTTGCTGCGCATCAGCGACGAGCGTTTTACGACCTGTGAGCAGCTTGTTGCTCAATACTGTCTTGATGGTTGATGAATCGAAATGATGGCTTTCATTAATGGCTACTGAAAAGACTATCTCGCCCGCGGCGATGGCTTTGAGCCAGCGCGCCTTTTGTGGCTCATTCCCTGCCGCAAGAATAAGGCTAGACGCAGCTGCCACACTGCTCACCAGCGGGCTTGCACTGAGTCGTCGGCCGGTCTCTTCAAGTATGGCGCCTAGACCAAGCCAGCCAAATCCGAGGCCATCGTAGGCTTCAGGTAGCACGGTAGCTGGTATGCCCAGTGCTACCATTTGCTGCCAAAGACCAGGGTCATAGCCAGGGCCATCCTCATCACGTAGTTTGCGCATAGCCGCGACCGGTGCATGCTCATCGAGGAAGCCGGCGATCGTATCTTTTAATAACTGCTGTTCTTGATTAAGTACCACAGGTATTTTTCTCCAAGTGTCGTAGCGATTAATAGCGCTGCCTTAGCGAGTTACTCGATTAAGTAGGAAGCCCTAGCGCACGCTTAGCAATGATGTTGAGCTGTACTTCTGACGTGCCGCCGGCAATAGTGTGTGCTTTATCGTAGGCCCAGGTTTGCACAATATTTGCCAGCCCTGCATCTGCATCTTCATCGGCTTCAAGGCTCAATCCTTCATCACCTAAGATACTGAGTAGAATTTCATCTTTACGCTGTAATTCAGCCGTGCCGATATGCTTGATGAGTAGAGGTAGCCGCGCATCAGTCATACCGGACTTGTGCTGTAAAAACATACGTTCATTAAGCGCCTGCATGGCGTCATCATTCATGAGGTGTCGTGTGATGTGATTGCGTAACTCGGTGTCTGCGATGGTGCCTTCTTCTGTTAAAGGCAACTTCTGACGGGCAAGTTCTACCACACCAATATCGACTTTTTGTACGATTGCGTCCATCGATGCCATCAGCTTGCGCTCATGTTTCAGTAGCTCTTTGGCCACTGCCCAGCCGTTGTCGAGTTCACCTACTAAGTTACTTTTAGGTACTTTAACGTTGTCGAAAAAGGTTTGGCAGAACTCCGACTCACCGCTGATTAACTTGATGGGGGTCGTTGAGACACCTTGAGATTCCATGTCAATGAGCAAAAAGCTAATTCCCTGCTGCTTGGGTACACCCGTGTTGGTGCGCACTAAGCAAAAAATCCAGTCAGCGAGATCTGCGCGGGTCGTCCAGATCTTGGTGCCATTGACCAGAAAGTGGTCGCCCTCGTCATCCGCGCGTGTTTTTAGCGATGCCAAGTCTGATCCAGCGCTGGGCTCAGAATACCCTTGGGCCCAACGCGCCTCACCGCGCACGATTCTAGGCAGGTGTTCGGCTTTTTGTGTCTCATTACCATAGGTGAGTAAGGCGGGGCCTAGCATCCACAAACCCAAATCATAGAGTGGCGGGCGGCAGTGAAGACGCGCCATTTCTTTTTGTAATATTTTGGCTTGCTCGGCACTCAGGCCACCGCCACCGTATTCAATCGGCCATTCCGGTGCCGTCCAGCCACGATCGCGCATTGCCTCAAACCAGGCCTGAGCGTCTGCACTGGCGAATGTCCGGTTTTTCCCCGCCCATATTTGCTCGTCTTTTAAAATTGGCTGACGTTGTGACATAGGGCAGTTAGCATCAAGCCATGCGGCTGTTTCTATACGGAAATTTTCAAGGGTACTCATTAGCAATCCTAGGCTGTGGCGACATCGCTTCAAGTCGCCGGGAAGTAGTGTTCACGTATCTCACGCTTGAGGAGTTTGTTTAAGGCATTTCTTGGCAGGGGTGTATTGGCGAAACAGATATACTGGGGAACCTTAAACCCTGCCAAATGCTGACGGGTAAACGACTGCACTTCCTCTGCTGATGGGTTGCTATCTGATGACATGAGTAGCACAACAGCAATTTCTTCGCCCCAGTAGTCACTGGGCAGACCAATAACTGCAGATTCGAGACAGCCAGGTAGCGTCATTAAACAATTTTCAATTTCAGCAGGATAAATATTCTCGCCGCCGCGAATGATGAGATCTTTGCTGCGCCCGACAACGTAGAGCAGGCCCTCATCACTGAGGTAGCCCATATCACCGGTTTTAAACCAGCCATCTTCGAAGTCACTGCCATCGGTATCGCCACTCACATAACCAGTAATACAGGTTGCCGATCTGATCCACATTTCGCCAACGCCACCGGATGGACAGTGCGCGCCGTGCTCATCTCGAAAGCTGAACTCAACAATCGGACTTAAAAAGCCCGCTGTGCCGGGGCGCTCCCGCAAAAAAGATCCTGTCACTGCCGCGCCGCTACCACCGCTTTCGGTTAGACCCCAACCCGCCCCAGCAAGTGTGGTCGGTGTTTTATGGCGATATAAGTCGTGCAATATTTTTGGGGTTGCCGCGCCACCTGCACTAATATTGCTAATGGCGGCGGCATCTTCGGCACTGAAATCTGTGTGATTGAGAAGGTCGAGTAGCATCGTGGGCGCACCCATCACCACGGTAATGCCCGACTCTTGGACCAACTTTAAGGCTTCATTAGCATCCCATTTGTACATCATGTAAATACCGCGGCCATGACGCAAATTGATGATGAACTGCGAGAACAAGCCGCTGATATGAAAGAGTGGTACCGCAAGTAAAGTTTTAGCGGGTGGGCCCACTGCGAGCTGTTGGTTGATCGCCTCCATGTTAGTCATATAGGTGGTGGCGCCGATGAGTTCAATATTCATGAGCGCTTGGCAGCAGTTGAAATGCGTGAATAACGCGCCTTTTGGGCGGCCTGATGTGCCCGATGTAAACAGCAGGATGGCCGGATCTTCGGGCGTTGTCTGTATCGTCACTGCAGCACTGGGGTCGGCAGCAGCAAGTAATACCTGCCAATGAGCTGTTGGCTGCTGGTCATCGCGCCCATCGATTAGGATACTGGGTAAATCGCTCGTCGCCACTGCGGCGAATTCGAATCGCTGCGCATCGCAAATCAATAGCGAGGCGTCACTGTCATCGAGGCCTTGTGTTAACTCCTCCTGTTTGCCCCAACTATTTAGCGGTACGACGACGGCGCCGGCATTAATGATGGCCACAAAGGCGACCAGCCATTCTGGGCGATTGCGCATCGCAATGGCGACGCGCACACCTTTTTTGATGTTGAATTGTTGTTGTAACGTGGTCGTTAGACGGTCGACTGCATCAAAGAATTGCTCAAAATTTAGTTGCTGTGGACCATATTCAACAAAACACTGCGCGCCAAAATTACGGCCGGGTTGCATCAGTGTACCTAAACTGGTTTCAGCGTTTTTAAAAGCTTTTAGGCTGACCTGGTTGTGCTGATGATCGATCAGCTCAAACGGTGCTCCAGCTCGGGTCATTTGCTGGACGGCTTCTATGTGTGTTGCGGTAAATTGGCTCATGCGTATTATTCTGTTTGTTAGTTCGAATGGCGCTTAAATACTGCCAGATATTTGTTTAGTCTCCTATGTTGCTCGTCAATGGCGCTCAAGTCATAGTCTCTTTAGTCTATGCCGAAACGCGGTCTTCAGTTGACGTTCAAATTACTGTGACCGTATTGTCCATGCATCACAGGAGTCTGCGGTTATGGTGGACGCAAACTCACAAGTAACCTGATACGCCAAATGGCTGAGCCAAGAGGGGATTACATGGATACCGCGATTACCCAATTACTGGGATGCCGCTATCCCGTGGTGCAGACTGCGATGGGCTGGGTTGCTGAGCCCGAACTCGTTGCCGCCACTGCGAACGCTGGAGGCTTTGGCTTTCTGGCTGGCGCTGTGATGAGTTTGGCAGAAATTGAAGCGGCCGTATTAAAAGTTAAATCACTTACCAATAAGCCCTTCGGCGTTAATTTCCATATGTATGTTCCGTATGCGGCGGATATTGTTGAGCTCTGTGTCACACACAAGGTGCGCGCAGTCAGTTATAGCCGTTCCCCTGCAGGCACTGCCATCGAGCGGTTAAAGCAGGCAGGGATTGTTTGCATGCCTACTGTCGGCGCACGAAAGCACGCGATTAAAGCCGTGGAGTTGGGGGCGGATGCGGTCGTCGTACAGGGCGCAGAGGGTGGTGGGCATACCGGGTCGGTAGCTACCTCGATATTATTGGCGCAAACCCGGGACGCTATATCGGTGCCTATCGCGGCGGCGGGCGGTTTCCGTGACGGAGCGGGGCTAGTTGCAGCGCTAGCCATGGGAGCCGATGGCATCGCCATGGGGACGCGTTTTTTACTGACGCAAGAATCCCCGGTGCCCGAGCAAACTAAAGCCTCGTATATCAAAGCCAATCCCGAGAGCATCGTTGTTTCAACGTGCCTCGATGGCCTCCCGCAACGAATGATTGCCAATAGTTATTTGCAAAATTTAATGACGGCTTCTTCAGTGGGCTTACTGACTCGAGCAATGCTTAATGGACTGGCGTTTACGCGTATGACTGGTGGTTCGCTATCGGGTATGTTGCAGTCTGCATGGCGCATGCATCGCACGGGTGATTTATCGTTTGGACAAACGCTAATGGCCGCGAATGCGCCGATGATGATTCAGGAAGCTATGGTTAACGGACACCCCGAACAGGGTATTTTGCCGAGCGGACAAGTTGCCGGCATTATTGATGACTTGCCGACAGTTGCGGCTTTGATCAATCAAATTATGGATGAGGCAGAGCAGAGCTTGTCGCGTCTTCAGCAATTCCAGCAGGATTCACATCATGGCGTTTAACACTTCAATTGCCGGCGGCATTGCCGAACTGATCTTCAATAAACCCCCGGTTAATGCGTTTAATAGCCAAGAGTGGGCGGCGATTGCCACTGAAATCGAGGCGCTTGGACATAATGATTTGGTTCGTGTAATTATCATTAGAGCTGAGGGCAAAGGTTTTTGTGCCGGTGTTGATATCAAAGAATTAGCTGCTGACAGCAGCAAGATTGTCTCAGTGAATAAAGGAAATTACGACACCTTTGCGGCCATTCACTTAAATCCCAAACCGGTGATTGTAGCGTTACATGGATTTGTACTCGGTGGTGGTATTGGTATTGCAGGTGCGGCTGATATTATTGTCGCCTCAGAATGCGCACGTTTTGGTGTACCTGAAGTTGACCGAGGTGCCATGGGTGGCGGCGCACATTTACAGCGTATGTTTCCAGTTCAAAAAGTCCGCGCCATGTACTTTACGGGTGATTTTATCGACGCAGCGGAAGCCTATCGCCTGGGGGCAGTTGAGCGGGTTGTACCGCTGTCTCAATTACCCGAGGCCGCGTTAGCGATAGCCACCAAAATTGCAGAGAAAAGTCCGATCATGATCAGTCTGGCCAAGGAGGCACTCAACGGGATTGAAGATGGCAACCTTGAAGATAAGTATCGGGGCGAACAGGGACTGACACTCGAAGCTTATACCTATAAAGATTCACAGGAAGCGCGTGACGCCTTTAATGCAAAGCGCGATGCGAGTTTTAAAGACTGATTCTCAGAAACGCCACATCCAAACGGACGTTTACCCGCTGCGCCGGGAATTTATACTCGAACAACAATAAGCAGGGGATTCAAAAATGGCTAAATCGGTAGACTATAAGCTTGGACCGTATACTTTTCCACGAGGATGGTTTGTCGTGGCAGAGAGCCATGAGATCAATGATGGCCCAATTGGTGTGACGTTTTTTGGTCGAGATTTAGCGCTTTTTCGCGGTGAAAGTGGCAATCCGGTATTGCTAGATGCGTATTGCAAACATATGGGTACTCATCTGGCGAAAAGTGACTCGGCGATGATCGTCCGCAATGGGCAGCAAATTGAAGGGGACGCAATTCGATGTCCATATCATGGCTGGCGCTACAACGCCGCGGGTGAGGTTGATGATATCCCTTATAACGATGGTCCTTGCCCTAAGTCTGCCGCGATTCAATCTTACCCGGTTGTCGATAATATGGGCTGTATTATGGCTTGGTTCGACGAAGCGGGTGATGCGCCAGCATACGAGGTGCCACGTCTGGACGAATGGGATGATCCACAGTGGATCCACTGGCAGTTAGATCACCTGGGTGAGCTGGATGTTCACCCACAAGAAGTGCTCGATAACATGTCAGATATTCGTCATCTTGGGCCGACCCATGGGGCACCTTGCGAGTATTTTGAGAACGAGTGTAAAGACCATAGGTATATCCAGCGTCAGGGCGGACCAATGCAGCTTTACGGCGGCGTAATGCTCTACACTACCACGTGGTATACCGGCCCCGGTCTTTTGCTGTCTAAGCAGGTGTGGGGCGATAGCGTGCAGTACGAGTTTATTGCAAATACACCGGTAGCCGACGGACGGATTAAGGCTTGGCACGGCTGTTTAGTCAAAGCCGCTTCAACCAAGATCACCGAACAAGATCTTGAGGCGGCACGCCAAACTCAGGCGGGTGCGCTCGAGGCCTTTGCCACCGACTTTCAAATTTGGCGGCATAAAAAACCGGCTATTAATATTATGGCGGTCAAGAAAGATGGGCCTTTCCGCGTTGGAAGACAGTGGTACAGTCAATTTTACAGTGCGGCAGCAGACGTACCTGCACTGCATGAGCGATTGAATGGCGTTTATCATGTGCAAGATATGGATACCCCGGCAGATCGTAATCATGCGATTGACGATGGGTTGCCATTTTAAATTCAGGTCTGAGGAGTAGATAGGCATGCCAGATAAAGCAGTTGCGCAAGCGGCGATAGATATGTATCTGAATGCGCTAGTCAGCAACGATATAGATGCGATCATCGGTCTTTACGATGCTGAAGCGGCGGTAGAAGACCCTGTTGGTTCCGATGAAATACAGGGTCACGAGGCGATTCGCGCATTCTATAGTAAGGCGACCGGTGGCATTACCGAGGCGACGGCAACAGGCGCAATACGTTGTGCGGGCGCAGAAGTTGCCTTTCCTTTTCGGATAGTTATCGATTTGGGTCAGAAAAAAATGACGATGGAAGTTATCGATGTCTTCCGTTTTAACGAGGCGGACAAAGTCGTCAGCATGCGCGCCTTTTGGGGCCGCGACAATATGAAGCCTGTTTAGTCGTCTGTGTCTTGCATACAGTGCTATTGTTGCGCCAGCTAACGTCTGAAGTGGGGTAGTTAAGAGTAGGTCACCACGCTTTTTAATATCAAACTCACTAACATCGACTGGCGCGATACCCCGGTTTTAGCGAATATCGACCGGAGCTGCGCACGTGCGGTATTGCGAGCGATCCCTAGCACCTGTGCGGCTTGATCTAAGTTGTCGCCTTCGGCTAACAGTTTTGCCAGTGCCACTTCTGCTTTGGTTAAGCTGTACAGTGACATCAAAATACGGGTATCAATTTGGTAACTTCGCTCGGGCTCGTTAACAAATACGATCATATGTGGCGTATGACCCGGTTCGACGGTTTTGTCGATCATCATCGGTTTCAGTAAAACTTCGAGATCAGGCTTGCCTGAAGGTCTATCGACAGCCAGCGCATTCGTCGGTGCGGGCTTTTGTTCACGCTGCGCTTTTGAGACCTCATCAATATAGGTGTTGAGCTTTGATCTAGCCGAGGGGCTCTCGAGATGTATTTGATTATTGACAATATGGATGCCGTCTTTTTTTCGAATTAAAGCATCTGCCACGGCATTGCGCGTAACGACTTTGCCCCGCTCGTCCAAGGTGATGATGCCGATGGATTGCTTGGCGAAGGTGCTGCTATATAAGCGACGTTCTTTGTCGAGTTGAATGAGCTGCATCCCATTGGCTACGGCCCTTTGGATATGCCCAGACACAAGCGACAAACTATCGCGCTCGCCAGTGCCAAAATTAGCGGCTTCTTTCGGTCGACAAAAGCGCACGCTAAAACGCTGCCCATTGGCGTTGCGTAGATCGACTCCGATCATATGGTAGATGCCAATCGGTGCCATGCAAATTCGGTATAGCTCAGTCTGTTCTAGAGATGAGTAGGGCACGCACTCGTCGAGCGAAGTAATCTCTCCCCATGGCAGGTTGGTCATCAAATTCGACGTGTAGTACCGATCGGTATAGGGATTTTCGTGGTCGTTTACAAAAGTTTTTTGCAGGTGATCACAGGAGACGAACAGCAAGCCACCGTCATCACCCTCGGGTTCGCGCATCGTGATCGAACCAAAGTTGGCATCGATTGACTGGCGCATCTCATGCAGAAATGTATTGTAAGGGTCCTCTTCGATGTGGCCATCGTAAAGGTATGCGAGCAGTTTAGAAAAAGCTTCTACTGAAGGTTGGCTCATCCGCCTTTATTCTCAACATTGTTAGAGGATGTGAGCCTCTATTAGATACCAAAGCGGCATCACAGCCAACCTAGTATTACTGGCCTAAGTTGCCAGTGTAATTAGGCTTGTTCATGATCTAAAAATTGGATGCAACGGCGGTTAAATAGCTGTGGGTATTCAGTCATTACCCAATGGCCGCAGCGGTTCAGTATTTCCGCTTGAACTGATCGCGCACTTTGGAGCAGTTTCCACCCGCCATCCGCGGGGCAAAACTTATCGTCCATGCCCCAAAATACCAGCATAGGCGCCTCGATGTCTTTAATACGGTCGCTGAGGTCGGGAATCTTCATTGTCGCCAGCACGTGCGCATTTTGGGTGCCCAACACCGACCAGCGTTCATCAATGAGCGCTTCATCGACGATCTCTGGGTCATAAACCAAAAGTGTGAGTAGTTTTGCTAGCACCGCACGAGTAAACTCGGGAGAACCCATGGGATATTTGACCATAGCTTGAATACCCTCGGTTGCGAAGTATGTTTCGCGACTTTCTATACCCCCTGGTGCCATTAAGATCAGGCGTTCTATTCGTTCGGGGTAGGCGAGTGCCGCGCCCATCGCAACTGCGCCACCGAGTGAATTCCCCACTAACGTCACTTGATCTAACGCCAGTGCATCGAGCAACGACATCATATTGGCAACAAAAAAATTGAGAGTGTGATCAACATCAGTCGGCTTGTCACTCAAGCCGTAGCCCGGCAGGTCAAACACAATGCAGCGGTAACCAGCATGCTGAAAGGTCGGCACGTTATGCTTAAAGTTGCTCCAGCCGCTCGCGCCTGGGCCACTGCCGTGGACAAATACGAGATTGCCACGACAGATGCCAGAGGCTGCATGGTCTGTGTAGTGCAAGGTCAGCGATGGACTGACCTGGTGATACTGAGCGGGTTGCGGGTTAAGTGTCATGACGGATTCTCAAGAGGGGTCAGTGATGGGATCAGATGAACACATCGCCGTTATCCATGCCCATGGCCACTGAGCCGAGATTACGTGCAAAAGCCAACGGGTTGTTAGCCACATGGCAGCGTGCGATGTGCACATCGTGCCATAAGTTTTGCAGCGGATGACCTTGGAAGACCGAGCGACCACCGGCGGCATCAAATAGCAGATCGATCGCTTCGATGGCTTTCGGAATCACTTGGCTCGCTTGATAACGATACATGATGCGATCTTCTAGACTGGGCTTCCAGTTGGCTGCTTCCATTGCGTCGAAGTTACCAAATAAAATTGATTCGAGCTCTGCGATTAAGTATTTTACCTTGGCGATTCGCTCCTGGGTTTCCACGTCGCTCGCCAGCTTGGTGATATCGGTAGTGGCGGACCCTGTGCGGCTGTCGATGAATACCTTAAGGGCGTGCTTTAAGGCTCCAATTGCCGGGGTGTTGACGACGCGCACGAAGGTTTGAGCCCAAGACAAATCATACATGGGACTGGTCTGCTTATGGACGCAATTGAAGCCATCCATCTGCTTGTGCGTGCGGTGTTCGGGTACGAAAACTGGTGTTTCGATGACCACATCGTTCGAACCTGTCGCCTGCAGCCCCATCACGTTCCAAGTGTCTTCAATAACATAGTCTGCTCGGGGAATTAGGAAGGTGCGATAACCATCGCCGGGGATAACCCCGCCGAGCAGCGCCCAACTGCAGTGGCCCGACCCGGAACTCCAGCCCCAGCGGCCTTGCACCATGAAGCCGCCATCGGTGGCTTCAACGCGCGCGCCGACGGGATTGTATGAGCTGCTCACCAGGGTGTTGGGATCCTCGCTATATACCTCGGCTTGGGCTTTTTCATCCATCATCGCAATTTGGAATGCGTGGACGGCGATGATGCCGCTGGCCCATGCGGTGCTCATGTCGGCCTCTGCAATTCGGATTTGTTCGGCGAAGAAATCCTGTGGCTTGTGTTCGCTACCGCCCCATTGTTTGGGCAATAACATTCTGTAGAAGCCACAGTCTTTCAGCGCATCAACAACGGCGACACTCATTTGCCGCTGTTGTCGCTGTCCATCTGACGCGGCTGAAATTTGCGCTATGACTTCTGCTGGTATGACTTGTGCGTGGCCCATGGGTATCACCTTTTATTTGTTGTCTTGTGCTCGCGAAGATCGCATTGCTACTAGTTGAGGGTAATGCTGCCAAGGCGTTCTCGGTTGTGCATACCCCGAATGCACTAACAGCACACAAACCGTTTAATCTATTTGACCTACAGAAAAGTCGTGTCCCCAAAAGCTTGGCACGGTGCTCTCGAATACTTCGTAGCTTGACCAATCACTCACCGTACGCCCCTCAGCACCGTATTCGACATCGAAGCCGCTGGGTGTCTTCATATAGAAGGACACCATATGATCGTTTGCATGGCGTCCGAGTGTCCCTGAGAGCGGAATGTTGTGGGCGAGACGTCGATCGTTACCACGGCCTACTTCATCAATGTCGGGAACCTCGGTCATCAGATGAATACAGCCAGCGGGGTGATCCATCTCAAACAGCCCCAAGCTGTGATGGCGCGCATTACAATGCATAAACCACAAGCGCTTTACCGGTTCCTGTGGGTCCGGGGTGAAGCGAATATTCATCAAATCTGACAGTCCAAAACCTAGTGTATCTCTGAAAAAGCTGACGGTTTCATCAAAGTTCACTGCGGGTAAAACGATATGTCCCATACCTTGGTCGCCGGTGATAAATCCCGGTAGACCCACGGGGGAATTGAGACGGCGAAAATCTGATACGACACCCCAATATACTTCGTGCTTATTGCCCGCAGGATCAGTAAAACGCAGCAGGTTTTGCACACCCCGGCTGGCGATATCGGTCTCAGTGCCCCAGCTAAAGTCGTACCCAGCATTTTTTAGCGTTAGGGCGACTTCGTTTAACCCGGCTTCATTATTGGTTTCCCAACCACAAAAGTTAACGCCTTCGACGTCGCCTGGCTGAACTATTATTCGCCAAGGATGATCGTCCATTTTAAAATATAAATCGCCATTAGCGGCTGGTTGCTGATCGCTCACATCTTGCAGTCCCATGACGTTGCAAGCGAAGTTACGCCATGCGTCGCTTTGATTGCTGGTGATGCCGATATATCCCAAGCTTTTGATAGCCATAAAAACTCCTAGGTAGAGGTCGCTGATGAAGGATTGGAGAGCCGATTGTGGTCGTCGCGTAATTGAGTCTTAAGCACCTTGCCAGAGGCATTTAGTGGCAGATTACTGACCCAATGAAAATGTTTCGGCACTTTGTAATTGGCCATATGTTCCCGACACCATGACGTGAGGGTGTTATTTTGCGGTACTTGTTTGCTCCGTCCCACGAGGAATACCGCGCCGACTTCACCCATGCGTTCGTGGGCGACACCGACGACTGCGCACTGAGCGATGTCTGGGTGGTTTAGTATTGCGTTTTCAATTTCCGCTGGGTAGCAATTGAAGCCACCGCTGATAAACATATCTTTCAGGCGGTCTGTAATACTGAGATTGCCCGCGTTATCTAAATGGCCGATATCACCTGTGTGCAACCAGCCTTGTGGGTCAATGCTTTCGTCCGTGGCGTCTGGGTTGTCAAGATAACGCTGCATAACATTGAAGCCTCGAACCACAATTTCGCCGGTTTCGCCCATCGCGAGTAAGTTGCCTTGCTTGTCCATGATCGCCACGTCAACGTCGGGAATGGCGCGCCCTGATGTGTTTGCAATAATGTCGGCGTCGTCGCCAGGCCGACACATAGTGACTAGGCCACAGCTCTCTGAGAGCCCATAAGCGGTAATGATATTACCGATACCCAATTGCTCGCGAATCGCTACGATTAACGATGTGGGGATCGTTGCGGCACCTGTAGTCGCTTTGGTGAGCGTTGATATATCATGCTGATCAATATGGGGATGCGCGAGCAGACTCTGGAAAAGTGTGGGCGGGCCAGGCATGACCGTGATTTTGTCGTGCGCGATTTTAGTCAGTACTTGATCGACGTCGAAGGTGAGTTGCGGATAAACCGCGGCGCCTTTGATTAGGCAACTCAACCAGCCGGCTTTGTAGCCAAAGCTGTGAAAAAATGGGTTGATGACGAGATAGCGATCTTGATCGTCGATACCCAGGATGTCAGCAAAGTGGCTAAAGGCCTTAATATTTTGGGCATGATTCGTGACCACGCCTTTGGCGCGACCCGTTGTCCCTGAGGTAAACAAAATATCCGAGGGAGTATCGGCGCCAACGCCAATTTGAGCTGTTTCTATCTGCGCAAGACGCTGGGTTTCACTTAGCGCCGCGCCGCTAGCGATTAGATCTGACCAGTGCTGTCCCCGGACAGGTTCGCCTGCGGCTCTAAACACGATAATCTGCTGCAGACTACGCGGCGCATTTGCTGCGGCCACTGCGGGATAGTCAACGCCCAAAAATGATGCCATACAAAACAGGTGTGTTGCACCACTATCGGCGAGTATCTGCGCTGCCTCATGGCCTTTATAGCGGGTGTTGAGTGTCACCAACGTGCCGCCAGCCAACTGAATAGCCAGTGCCGCGAGCACCCATTCGCTGATATTTGGACACCAGATGGCGGCCCGACCGCCGGGTTTGAAGCCGCCAGTCAATAGCCCACTTGCTGCGTGCTGAACAAGTGCCCACGTTGCGCCATAGCTGAGTACGGCATGCTCCTCGACTAAAAACGGCTTATCGCCATAACGCTTCGCCGCCGCTGCCAGCAGCGCAGGGATTGTAGATAGCTCAGACATCGCAGTAGTGTCTAGCGGAGTTGTCATAGTGGGCAGACCTATACGGCTGTGTTGTGGTTCTGTGGTGTTCAAGTTAAGCGAGCTGTGTGTTCGTGTCATAGTCTCTATGGAGGATGAAGGTCACAGCTTCGCTCCTGATACTCTTACGCTTATGGTAAACAATGATTTTCGGGACACCAAAACCATGGATAAAGTGCAATCTGCGGCGAAAGCGGTATCAGCTATTCGCGATGGTATGACCATTGGTATCGGTGGCTGGGGCCCGCGGCGCAAACCGATGGCGCTGATTCGCGAATTGCTGCGCACCGATGTCAAAGATCTCACCGTGGTAGCTTATGGTGGCGCCGATGTCGGCATGCTCTGTGCAGCAGGAAAAGTGAAAAAAGTTATCTTTGCATTTGTGTCGTTAGATTTTATGCCGCTCGAGCCGGGATTTCGGCGGGCGCGGGAGTCTGGTGCGATTGACGTAATGGAAATTGATGAGGGCTTGATGCTGCTTGGTCTCAGAGCTGCGGCTTGGGGCATACCCTTTATTCCGACTGCAGTGGGTCTGGGCACCGATGTTGTCACGCACAATCCAGATATAAAGTTGATCGACAGCCCCTATGATGAAAAGGCGTGGTTGGCCATGCCGGCATTGAAGCTTGATGTGGCACTTATACAAGCCAGCCATAGCGATCGTCGCGGTGTTTGTTCGATTGAGAGTCCTGATCACTACATGGACGACTGGTTTGCTCGCGCTGCGGAGCACACCATCGTCGCTTGTGAGACAGTGGTCGAAAGTGATTATTTCAACGACCCGAGCACCGCACGAAAGGTTTTTTGGGAGCGTGCAGTCACCCAGTCGGTTGTTGAAACGCCGGGCGGTGCACATCCAAGTTCTAATGATCCGAGCTACGGCTTTGACAGCGCACATTTTGGGCTTTATGCGAAACATATTGCCGAGGGCACCTTTGAGGCCTATCGCGCTGAATTTATCGGCGATAGTGAGTCGGATTATCTAGACGCTGTTGGTGGCATAGACGCAATCCGCACACTCCCACTGCCGATTTACTAAGGAGCTGATGATGACAATCCCTGAATTTAGTCTTGCGGAACTGATGACGGCAGCGGCCAGTCAGGCCTTTGATCACGATGGTGAAGTTTTGGCAACGGGTATTGGAGTCTTACCACGCTTGGCCGCATCGCTGTCGATGTTAAGCAGCAACCCCGATCTGATGATGACAGACAGCCAATCCTACGTATTGTCCAAACCCAATCCGATCAGTGGTTTAGCTGGGCACACAGGCCAAGCTAATGAATGCTGGATGGGCTTCTCACGTATATTCGACAGCGTGTGGAGCGGTAAACGCCACGCCATGGTAGGTCCAAGTCAAATCGATCAGTTTGGCCAAGCGAATATCTCGGCCTTAGGTGGGACTTATCAGTCCCCAAAAGTTCAGCTGCTAGGGGTGCGTGGTTTTCCAGGCAACTCGATCAGTCATGCTAATTCATTTTTTATACCCAAGCATTCAACCCGGGTATTCGTCTCCGGAGAATGCGACGTAGTTGCCTCCGCCGGCTACAATCCAGCCCGCCTACCGAAGGGCTATAGCGTAGACGATATTGATCTGCGACTAGTGATCACCGATTTATGCGTGATGGACTTTCGGGGTCCGGCTCATCAGATGCGTATTGTCAGTCTTCACCCGGGCGTGAGTGAACAAGCCGTGCGTGATAACACCGGTTTTGAGCTGGCTGTTGCCGATAATTTAACAACGACCACAGCACCTACCGATGCACAGTTAATGCTGATGGCTGAGTTGGATCCTAAAAACATCCGCGCGCGGCAAATCAAAGACAATCCTCCGGGAATTCGCCCGCCAGCAGAGGAATATGCAATATGACTGAAATTATTGATCAAACTGATGCGCCAAATACCGAGGTAGATATTGTCACCTATGAGGCCATCGAAGGTGTCGCCTGGATTTCCATGAATCGCCCCAAATACAACAACGCGCAAAATGGCCGAATGACCTACGAGCTTGATGCTGCGTTCAAACGTGCTGTCGCCGACGATGACGTTAAGGTCATTGTGTTGCGAGGCGAGGGAAAGCATTTTTCTGCCGGCCACGATATTGGTACTCCGGGTCGCGATGTGCATTTAAGTCAAGATCGCACCAGTCTTTGGTACGACCACGCCAACAAAGAAGGGGGTGAGTTTCTCTACGTTCGTGAAGCGGAGGCCTATTTGGGCATGTGTCGGCGTTGGCGAGATATTCCCAAACCAACGATTGCTGCTGTACAGGGTGCCTGTATAGCAGGTGGGTTAATGCTGGCTTGGGTGTGCGACTTGATCGTCGCCACTGACGATGCCTATTTTGCTGACCCTGTAGTGCGGATGGGTATCCCTGGGGTCGAGTACTTTGCTCATCCTTATGAACTCAATCCGCGTATTGCCAAAGAGTTTTTGTTCACAGGCAAAAAAATGGGTGTAGAACGCGCCTATCAAATGGGCATGGTCAATCAAATTAGTAGTCGTGAAACGCTGCTATCAGATGTCACCGAGCTGGCAACACATATCGCCACCATGCCGCGTTTGGGTTTAGCACTGACTAAACAGGCGATCAATAACGTGGAAGACCTACAGGGCAAACGCGCTGGTATGGAGGCGGCATTTGCTTGGCACCATTTTGCGCATGCTCACAATGACTTAGTGTCGGGTGACAAGCTTGGCGGTTTCGATGCGAAAGCGATGGCTGCGGCGAACAAAAAACAGGATTGATCAACCGTTATGGATTTGACATATACCCCTGAACAGCAGGCTTTTCGTGCAGAACTTCGCGTCTGGTTGGCTGCGAATATCCCGGCGCAACCAATGCCGTCTTTCGATACGGCTGAAGGTTTTGAAGCGCACCGTCAATGGGAGAAAACCTTGGCCAGTGGGAATTGGGGCATGGTGACTTGGCCCGAGGCCTATGGTGGTCGTGGATGCGACTTGATTGAATGGCTGATTTTTGAGGAAGAATACTACCGCGCGGGTGCGCCACTGCGTGTGAATCAAAACGGCATTTTCTTGCTCGGTCCAACCTTGATGGAATACGGCACCAGCGAGCAGAAGGCGCGCTTTATTACGGCGATGGCTCAAGGAGATGAAATCTGGGCGCAGGGTTGGTCCGAGCCCAATGCTGGCTCCGATATGGCGTCTATTCGATGTCGTGCCGATCGCGATGGCGATAGTTTTGTCATTAACGGGCAGAAAACTTGGTCGACTCGTGCGGTCTATGCGGACTATGTGTTTGGACTGTTCCGTACCGATCCCAACGCCGAGCGTCATCATGGTTTGTCATTTGTGCTGGTACCGCTCGATGCTGAGGGAGTGACAGTAAGAGCGATCCCGCAACTGAATGGTCTGCCCGGCTTTGCGGAAATATTTTTTGACGATGTACGCGTGAGTGATTTTAACCTACTGGGGGGCGAAGGTGAGGGTTGGAAGATCGCAATGGCCACCGCAGGCTTTGAACGCGGCTTGATGCTACGCAGTCCAGCACGTTTTCAGCAGGCCTCGCGACGCCTGGTGGAACTCTACCGGGAGCGACGTCAGGATATTCTAGATCCTGCCATCGAAGAGGCGGTAGTGCGTTGTTATATGGACGCGGAGGCCTACGCATTATCGACCTATCAAACAGCATCGCGCCTCTGTGCTGGCGGTGCTATCGGTCCAGAGTCCAGTTGCAACAAAATTTTTTGGTCTGAAATGGACTTATTGATTCATGAAACTGCGATGAATTTACTGGGTGCTCGCGGTGAAATTGAACCGCAAAATCAAGCAGAATTTGCTGATCTGGGACAGTGGCTAGACGGATTTTTGTTTTCACAGTCGGGCCCTATTTACGCCGGTACCAATGAAATTCAACGCAATATTATCGCTGAGCGCATGCTTGGCATGCCCCGTCGTTAGTGGTTACCGGAAAAGGCCGAGCCTTATGAATTTTACATTTTCCGACGATCAGCTGACGTACCGTGATGCCGTTGAAACGGTACTAACTACCGAAGTGACCCCTGAGCGCATTCGATCCCGTTGGCAGACTGATTCAGGCGTCGACGCTGCGCTACTGGCGCAGGTGCATGAGTTGGGTTTGATCACCATGCTGGTACCAGAGTCATTGGGGGGGCTGGGTCTTGATGCCACAGATTTCGTGTTGTTGGCCGAGTTATGTGGCAAGGTTGCACTGCCCGAAAACCTTGTCGATACGGCTTTGGTGTCGCTGCCTATGTTAGTCGATATCTTGGATCGTGGTTTGGGTAACCGAAACGTACAAACCGTGTTGCAGTCGGTCTCGTCGGGAGAGGCAAGTATTGCTTGTGCGCATCCTATCAATCCTCATCTCAACTTTGCTGTCGAGGCCGATTGGTTTTTAGTGGGTCAGGGAAATGAGGTTTATCTGTTGCCCCAATCATCAGTGACACTGACTTCGCATCAAAGTGTTGACCCCTCGCGTCGGCTCTCGAGCTTAGAATTTACTGCAGACCCCGACGCGCGGGTTGCTAGCGGTTCTGCTGGCGCTGAATTATGGCGCGCGACGTTGAACCGCGGCGCCTTAGGCTCTGCGGCGCAATTGCTCGGGTTAGCGCAGGGCATGATTGAACGCAGTGTCAGTTACGCCAGTGATCGTGAGCAGTTTGGGCGTGCGATCGGTGCCAACCAAGCGGTTAAACATCTGCTCGCAGATTGTGCAGTTCAGATCGAATACGCGCGCCCCGTTATCCATCGCGCTGCCTATACGGTGGCGGCTTCAGCGACCCGTGCTGACTGGGCAGTGTCCCATGCAAAAGCCGCAGCTGCGCGAGCAGCGACCCTGACAGCGCGGCAGAGCATACAAACGCACGGCGCGATGGGTTACACCTGGGAATGCGATCTACAAATATGGGCAAAGCGCGCTTGGGTGCTGAGTCGCGAATGGGGCGATGTGGGCTTTCATAAAAATAGAATTCACGAGTGGTTACTACAACCTAAAGCGCTACTTGGCCCAGAATATACCTTCGGTAAGCGCTCTTTGATTGAAAGTAGTCAAGCCACAGAAATATGATTGGAGCAATTTATGAGCGAAATTCCATGCGCTTACATCGTTGATGCGGTGCGCACGCCCACAGGCCGGCGTCGCGGCAGCTTAGCGACGATCCACGGCGCAGATCTAGGCGCATCGGTATTGCGTGAGCTTGTCATTCGCAATGATATTCCCGACAACGAATACGAAGATGTGATTTTTGGTTGCGTGGACACTATTGGACCTTTGGCGGGTGATATCGCCCGCAGTGCTTGGTTAGCCGCTGGTTTGAGTGACGAAGTGCCAGGCACGACTGTCGATCGACAATGTGGTTCTTCACAGCAGGCGGTACATTTTGCGGCCCAGGCGGTGATGTCGGGCACTATGGATGTAGTGATCGCTGGCGGCGTACAGACCATGAGCAGTATTCCAATTTCCTCGGCAATGTTGGCGGGTCAACCATTGGGATTTGCGGACCCATTCACCGGTAGTGAAGGCTGGGTAAAACGCTATGGCAGCGGTATTGTCAGTCAATTCAATTCAGCACAAATGATTGCCGACAAGTGGCAGATCTCGCGTGAGGCGATGGAAGTCTTTTCGCTGGAATCTCATCGTCGTGCTCGCTTAGCAACCGAGGCGGGTTATTTTTCTCGAGAGTTGCTGGCCTGTAACGGTCTCGTTAATGATGAAACGATACGCGACACCTCTTTAGAACAAATGGCCGGTCTCGAGCCTCTGCAAGCAGGTGGCAGTATTACTGCTGCGGTGTCGAGTCAAACTGGAGATGCCGCTGCGGCCCTGCTGATTGTCTCAGAGGCGGCGCTCAAGCGTTATAACCTGACCCCGAGAGCGCGCATTGCGCACCTGAGTGTGCGTGCGGCAGATCCCATTTGGATGTTAACAGCGCCTATTCCAGCGACAGCTCACGCGCTAAAAAAATCCGGCTTGAGCCTAAACGAGATAGATCTTGTAGAAATTAACGAAGCTTTTGCCTCGGTACCCATGGCTTGGTTGGCAGAGACAGAGTATTCCCACGAGCAGACCAACGTGAACGGCGGTGCGATTGCACTGGGTCATCCGCTCGGCGCATCCGGTGCCAAGCTGATGACCACGCTGCTGCATGAAATGGAGCGTCGGCAGGTTCGCTACGGATTGCAGACCATGTGCGAAGGTGGCGGCCAAGCTAATGTCACCATTCTCGAAAGGCTATAAGAGGTTTTTATGCGGGGTATTTGTGAAGGGCGCGTCGTCATTGTAACCGGTGCTGGTGGGGGACTGGGCGCAGCGCATGCCCGCGTCTTGGCCGCTGAAGGTGCCGCCGTTGTGGTCAATGACATCAATACCGAGGCGGCGCAGCAGACGGTGGATACGATCACCGCTGCGGGTGGCAAGGCGGTGGTCAACACATCAGATATTACCCATTACGAAGATGCAGGGAATGCGGTGCAACAGGCGTTACAAATCTTTGGTGATTTGCATGCGGTAGTTAATAACGCGGGTAATAACAGAGACCGTATGTTTGCCTCGCTAAGCGAGGCTGACTGGGATGCGGTAATGTCAGTCCATCTCAAAGGACATTTCTGTATTTCCAGTCATGCGGTTCAATACTGGCGACATCAAAGTAAAGCTGCCGCCTCGGTCAGTGGCCGTATCGTTAACACTACGTCAGGTGCGGGTTTACAGGGATCGGTTGGGCAGTCGAATTATGCTGCGGCTAAAGCCGGTATTGCCGCACTCACTTTAAATCAAGGTGCTGAGTTGGCGCGTTATGGTGTGACCGCTAACGCGATTGCGCCGGTAGCACGCACCGGTATGACCAGTGCTGTCCCTCAGATGGCGGCGCGCATGGCGGTGCCCACCGACGGTAGTTTTGATGCCTTTGCACCTGAGAACGTCTCAATGCTTGTCGCTTGGTTATGCTCGGATCAGTCTGGCCACGTGAGTGGACGCATTTTTGAAGCAGAGGGCGGCAAGCTGTCGATTGCCGATGGCTGGCGGACTACTCAGGGTGTCGACAAAGGCGATCGCTGGAAGGCGACTGAAATTGGTGCCGCGATCGATACATTGTTAGCAGGCGAAGAGCTTGCACAGCCGGTTTACGGTAGCTGAGGAGCAGACATGGACTTCCGCTTTACCGACGAGCAAACCATGATCTTTGAAACTGCAGCGAGCTTTCTTGCAGAGGTTTCAGGTAGTGCTGATGTACGTAAAAACATACTGACTGATGCAGGCTTTAGTGATCATGCTTGGCAGCAAGTTTGTGAGTCGATGTATTGGCAGGCGATTTTGATCCCCGAGGCTTATGGTGGCTTGGCGCTCGGTTATGTCGAGGCGATCGGTATTCTTGAGCAAATGGGCGAACGCTTATTTCAAAGTCCGTATACAACATCTGCGGTATTGTCGACGACCTTGATCGAAAGACTGGGCACTGATGCGCAGCAAGAGCGCTTATTTCAGTCCCTATTAAACGGCAAGATTGCAACAGTAGCTTATACAACAGCGAGGCCTGACTGGACCGTAGCATCCCTATCTGTGCGCGCTGAAGAAACGAGCGAATCAGTGGTTTTACAGGGTGAGTGTTGTTTTGTCGCTCATGCTCACAGGGCAGACATCATTATTGTTGCGGCGATGTCTAGCGCCGACACGACTAGTGATGACATCAGCTGTTATTGGCTGGAAAGCACTGCGCCGGGTATGTCTATTGAGCACACGCCGAGTCTCGATCAAACTCAGCCGTTAGGTCGTATTAGTTTCGACTCAGTGGTGATTCCTGCTGGCCAACGCTTGGGTGGTTTAGGTCAAGCGGGTTCGGTGTTCACTGATGTCCTAGATCTTGCCCGTATCGCATCCGCCGCTGATCTTGTGGGCGTCGCGCAGCGCAGTCTGGATATGAGCGTTGACTATGCGAAGGAACGGGTACAGTTCGGGCGCGCAATCGCGTCGTTTCAATCGATCAAGCATAAAGCCGCCGACATGATGCTGAAGGTTGAATCGGCCCGTTCGTTACTTTATTACGCAGCCTGTGTGGCGGATGAATGGCTGGCGGGGCGGGCCGCTAGTAATGCCCTTGCTGAGGCGTCGGCAATGGTGAAGGTCAGTGCTGCAGAAGCTGCATTTTTCAATGCTGGAACCGGGATTCAGATTCATGGCGGTGTGGGTATTACCGAGGAGTATGATATTCAGCTGTATTTCAAACGTGCTCGTGCCGGCGAAAATTATTTAGGTAGTCCCGCAATTCAGCGCGAGGTCATTGCGCGCCAACTTTTAGATTTAGGGTAATACTATGCAGATCCGTTTTACCCCCGAGGACGAACGCTTTCGACAGCAGGTCGCCGATTGGCTGGCAGAGCACCTTGCCGGTGAATTTGCCCCAATTCGATTCCGTGGCGGCCCAGGGGATGAGCATAGCTTTCTCGACGAACGCAAAGCATGGGAGTGTCGTTTGGCAAGTGGTGGCTGGACGTGCATCGGTTGGCCAGAAAAATGGGGTGGTAAAAACGCAACTATTGAACAGCAAGTTATTTTTAACGAAGAGTATGCGCGCGCTGGCGGTCCCGGTCGTGTGGGTCATATCGGCGAAACACTAGTTGGTCCAACACTATTGGCATTTGGTAGTGAGGCGCAGTGCCAGCAGTACCTACCTGAGATTAAATCGGGGGCCGCGCTTTGGTGCCAGGGTTATTCTGAGCCCAGTGCAGGTTCGGATCTTGCCAATGTTCGTACTAAGGCGGTCTTTGATGAAGGGGCACAGCAATGGCGAGTGAGTGGCCAGAAGGTTTGGACATCGTTAGCACACGAATCACATTATGTGTTTGTGCTGGCGCGCACCGACACTGCGTCGGTGGGGCACCGTGGTCTTGGATTCTTTTTGATGGCGATGGATCAGCCAGGGATTACTGTTCGCCCGATCCCGCAGCTCACCGGTACTGCTGAATTTAATGAGGTTTTCTTTGATGACGCTATTTGTAGTGCCGGTGACATTGTCGGTCTGCCAGGAGAGGGTTGGCAGGTTGCTATGGGGCTACTCGGATTTGAGAGGGGAGTATCAACGCTCGGTCAGCAGATGCTGTTTCAAACAGAGTTAGATGAAATCATCCGGATAGCGAAAGAAAATGGCGCAGCATCTGATCCCCACTTACGGCAACGTATTGCCGAGGCACATATCGGTTTACGCACACTGCGCTACAACAGTTTACGGATGTTGTCTGGTGGTAATGACGCTGGCCTCGGACGCGAGGCGATGATTTATAAACTGTCTTGGTCTAGCTGGCATCGCAACTTGGGCAAGTTAGCAATGGATGTACTCGGTCCTGAGGCAGAGCTTATCGAAGCTGCGCCCTACGAACTCAACCGACTTCAATCGTTGTTCTTGTTTAGTCGCGCTGACACGATCTACGGCGGCACCAACCAAATTCAACGCAACATCATTGCCGAGCGCGCTCTGGGCATGCCCCGTGAAGCGCGGGGCACCAAGTGATGTACAAAAATCTATGAGGATGCACCATGGCCGCTGACATACCCACCTACGTACCCGGACATAATTTACTCGCTGAAAAGTCGGTGTTGATCACTGCCGCAGCGGGTGCTGGAATTGGTTTTTCGGCCGCCACACGCGCGGTTGAAGAGGGGGCCCGAGCACTCGTGATTAGCGATATTCATGAAGGGCGTTTGGCTGCAGCGATAGCTGCCTTAAATGCTTTGCCAGGTAAGTGTCAGGTGAGTGGACAACTTGCGAATGTGACAATTGAAGCGGATGTACAAGCGCTCATTGAGTTTGCAGAAGCGGCTACCAACGGAGTCGATGTATTGATTAATAATGCCGGTCTTGGCGGTACCCAGCGACTGGTCGATATGCAGGATGAAGAATGGGATCGGGTTATTGATATTACCCTGACGGGCACCATGCGTATGACCCGCGCTATGTTGCGAAAAATGCAGCCCCGTGGTGCGGGTGTCATCGTCAACAATGCGTCGGTATTGGGGTGGCGTGCGCAAAAAGAGCAGTGTCACTATGCCGCAGCTAAGGCGGGCGTGATGGCGCTAACCCGCTGTGCGGCGCTGGAAGCAGCTGAGTTTGGTGTGCGTATTAATGCCGTCTCGCCCAGTATTGCGATGCATGATTTTCTACGTAAAACCACGCCGCCGGAGCTGCTCGAAGCGCTGGCGTCACGCGAGGCGTTTGGACGTCCAGCTGAGGTTTGGGAAGTGGCCAACGTGATGATGTTTCTCGCCTCCGATTACGCCAGCTATATGACCGGTGAAGTGTTGTCCGTGTCGAGCCAGCATCCATAAGGCCGTAATTAAAAGACTTAAAACAATAAATTTGCGCGCCAGCGCGAGGAGAGAGGATGAGCGAATTATCAGGATGGGATCGCGAGGTCGACGTATTGGTAGTCGGCACCGGCAATGGCGGTCTCACAGCGGCGATTTGCAACTGGGAGATGGGCGCTAAAGATGTACTCATTATCGAGAAATCTGACAAGGTCGGTGGTACCAGCGCGACCTCTGGTGGCGGTATCTGGGTGCCCTGTAGCCACTATGCGCAAGATGCTGGCGCTGAAGATAACTTAGAAGATGCGAAGGCTTATTTGCGCAATACGCTATTCGGCGAAGACGTTCCGGAAGAGATGATTGATGCCTATCTTGAGAACGGTCCGCGAATGCTGCGTTTTCTGCACGATCGCACCGATGTCCGCTACGAATCTCTGGAACATTATCCCGATTACTACACCAACGTTGAAGGTGCTCGGGCGGGTCACCGGTCATTAGAGCCTGCGCCCTTTATGGTGTCTGAGCTGGGTGCAGATTTTAAGCGTATGACCTGGACGCATCATATGATGCGGTTGTTTGGCGTGATTCACTTTACGCAGGTAGAGGCCCATGTGTTGATGGTGCAGTTGCCGGGCTGGAAAAAGCTCGCTTGGAATATGATTAAAGACTATGCCATCGATATTCCCTGGCGCTTTAAAAGCAAGATATCACGACGTTTGGCCTGCGGTTCAGCAGGGGTCGGTCGTCTGTATTTGTCGGTGAAAAAACGCGCTATCCCGATTCAGTTTGAGACCCGCTTGGTCGAACTGATAGCTGAAGACAATCGTATTGTCGGTGCAATTGTGGAAGTCGGAGGACAGCGACAACGGATTCATGCCCGTAAGGCCGTGGTGCTGGCGGCGGGTGGATTTGAAAAGAATCAACAGTTACGTGAAACCTATCTGCCTGCACCTACCAATATTGAATGGAGTGCGGGCAACCCTGGCAATGAGGGTGATGCTTTGCTGGCTGGCCTTGCGGTGGGTGCCAAAACCCGGTTGATGAATGATGCTTGGTGGACAACAACGCTATGCGTGCCCGATGAGCCGACGCCGCGATTATCGATCATGGAAAAGTCTTTCCCTGGCTCTTGTGTGGTCAACAAAGCGGGACAGCGATTTGCTAACGAATCACAAAATTATATGGCCTTCCAAAAGGAACTGTTCAAGGCGCATAGTGATGAAAACCCCTGCGCTCCGGCTTACCATATTTTTGATGCGCGTTTTCGTCGTAATTACATCGTCGGGCCGATGATGACGGCAGCGATGAAACCCGATTGGATGCTACCCAAAAAATGGTTCGATACGGGTTTTGTAGCCAAAGCCGATTCGATCGAAGCCCTGGCACAGCAGTTAGGTATTGATGCCACGGGGCTAGCAAGCACGGTGGCCAAAATGAACCACTACGCACAAACCGGTGTCGATGAAGCCTTTGGTCGCGGCGAATCTGCCTACGATCGCTATTATGCTGACCCTGCCATTAAACCAAACCCATGCTTGGCGGCCATTGATGAGGCTCCTTTTTATGCAATGCGCATTG
This sequence comes from uncultured Luminiphilus sp., assembly GCA_963926325.1. Classification (GTDB taxonomy): domain Bacteria; phylum Pseudomonadota; class Gammaproteobacteria; order Pseudomonadales; family Halieaceae; genus Luminiphilus. Next base: position 66,858 of record CAWUXF010000035.1, read on the forward strand.
AGGCGGGTGATTTCGGTACGCTGGGTGGCTTAGATACAGACATCCATGCGCAGGTCAAAGTGGTGGATGGCAATCATTTTCAAGGTCTGTATGCCGTGGGTAACTGCTCGGCAGCTATCTTGCCGACTTACCCTGGTCCCGGCGCTACGCTGGGTCCAGCTATGACAATGGCTTATCAAGCCGCTAAACATATAAATAGCTATGACGATTCAGGGGAAATTCATGCTTGATTTAGAAGCCATTGAGTTAATAAAACAATTGAAAGCGCGTTATTTTCGATTTTTAGATACCGGCAATTTTCTAGGTCTAGAAACAGTTTTCACTGCAGATGCAACGGCACACTTTAAAGGCGCTGACTACGAATTTGATCTTGTCGGTTGGGACGAGCTTGCGGCGTTTTATCGCAAATCTTTTACCAGTAAGACCTTTGGGATGCACAATGGTCATCATCCGGAGATATCGGTGACGGGCGATGACGCGACGGGAATCTGGTATCTGCAAGATACTTTTATTGAGTTAAACCATAACGTCACGGTCATGGGTAGCGCGCTGTATCACGATAGCTATCGTAAAGTCGACGGCGACTGGAAAATTGCGGCTACTGGCTATGAGCGCCTTTGGGAAGAGATTCACCCGCGCGGACCAGAAATAAAGCTGCGTGCGCGTCCGATTCCCTCTGAGTCCTAAGCATAATTAGTTTTGAACTACGCGCCGAGTAAGGTGCGACCTATTTATTTAACGGAGAATAATATGATGAGTGAAGTAGTTATTGTCGATAGCATACGTACCGGTCTTGCGAAGTCTTTTCGCGGCAGTTTCAATCTTACACGCTCCGACGATATGGTGGCATTTCTGATCGATTCACTATTGGCGCGCAATCCCAATGTTGATCCTGGAGAAATACAAGATCTTACCGTCGGCATAACCAATCAGACTGGGGAGCAGGGCAGTAATCTCGCACGCTTGTCGGTAGTTTTATCAAAGTTGCCGCTGGCTGTTGCAGGTACGACAGTTAATCGATTTTGTGCCTCTGGTTCACAAGCCATCGCCAGTGCGGCGAATCAAATTGCATCGGGTTATGCCGACGTCGCGCTCGCAGGTGGGGTGGAGTCGATCTCGATGACGCAGCGCCAAGACGCGGGTAGCTTTGCACGAAATCCTATATTGTTAGAAGATAAACCCGATATTTTCATGCAGATGGGCGACACGGCTGAGATTGTCGCTAAACGCTATGGCGTGACCCGTGAAGCGCAAGATCAGTATGCCTTGCAGAGCCAGCAGCGCTATGCCGCTGCTGTGACCGCCGGTTACTTTGACGATGAAATTATGCCGATGCCGGCAACGATGAAGAAGGTAGATCGTGCGACGGGGGAAGAGGGCTTGGTCGATGTGATCGTCGACCAAGACGAGTGCAATCGACCCCAAACGACCCTTGATGGGTTGGCCAGTTTGGCGCCGGCGTTCAACCCCGAGGGTTCAGTGACCGCAGGTAATGCTTCGCAGCTGAGTGATGGTGCTTCGATGACATTGCTAATGTCGGCTAAACGCGCAGAGCAACTGGGTTTGTCTCCAATCGGTATTTTTCGTGGCTTTACGGTCGCCGGCTGTGAACCCGATGAAATGGGTATTGGTCCGGTTTTTTCAGTGCCTAAGCTACTTAAGGCTGCCGGCCTGTCGGTTGCAGATATTGATCTTTGGGAACTCAATGAGGCCTTTGCATCACAGTGTCTCTACTGCCGTGATGCGCTGGGTATTGATAATGAGCGTTACAATGTCAACGGCGGCAGTATTGCTATTGGTCACCCTTTTGGTATGACCGGTTCGCGGATGACGGGGCATTTACTCCGCGAGTTGGGTCGTCGCAAGGCGCGTTATGGTGTGGTGACTATGTGTATTGGTGGTGGTCAGGGCGCATCGACACTGATCGAGGCGATATGATCGGTTAACCGCAGGTTGGCTGAGCAATACTAGAGAAGGGCCCTCGCGGGCCCTTTTTCACGCGTCGCGCCATGGCGGCTCATTCCTTTTATGATCACTACAGCCTGCTTCGGCTGGGCCGCTGAACATTTAAGTTGTGGATGACGACAATTGGACGAAAATTCTTTGAATGGCTTTTGGTGGGCTGTCGTTCACGCACTATCGCTTATACGCGATATGCCGAAAGCGCTCCTGTCGCACAATGAGTGGCAGCAGGTTTTCGTTGAATCAGCATGGAATTACAGCCTCGGCGAGCCTGACTGCTGAGGCTATTATCTATTCTTAATCCAACTGTTCCATCAGCGTGTCGCGCTTGGACACGGCTGTCCCCGTCAATGCAAACCCTCGCAATACTTGATCATCGTCATGAAATTCGGCGGTGATATTAGGTGCCTGACCTTGTATGTCCCAGTGACCGCTTGCGCCTATAGGTGGCGGTGCAACGGTGATTGGGCACGTCGGGGTTTTTATCAAAATCGGTGTATTAGGATAAACGACTTGCGTCGCATCTCCCGTCAACGTTTGTGCCAGCGCGCGCGCTGCGGCAGTTAATGGGGCTACGTACACTAGCACTTCGCCGTCTACCTCGGCGCAATCACCGAGCGTGTACACATTATTAACTGAGGTGCGCAAATAGCGATCGGCAACAATGCCGCGTGCTGTTTTAATACCGGCATCTGTTGCTAAAGCCGTGCGTGGACGCACACCAACAGCACACAATACTGCATCGCAATCTAAGGTTTGATCATCGCTCATGGTGACCCTATAACCGTCGTCATGGGCATTTACTTCGGTGGCAAAGACGCCGAAGTGGAAGTGCGCGCCCGCATCAGTCAGTGCTTGTGCAACTGCGCGACCTGCGGTCTCGGGCAGAAGGTTGGGCACACACCACTGCAGAGGATCGATGGTGTTTACCTGATAACCACCGCTTAGCAGGTCATTTGTGAACTCGCAGCCAATCAGCCCGGCACCAATGACTGCAATTTGCGCGGGCTTTTTCTGCTGCAATTGTTGACGAAAGCGTCGGTAGTCATCGAGATCGTTGACAGTAAATATCGCATCGACCGCATCACCGGCAATCGGTGGCTTTATAGGGTCGGCGCCGAGCGCGAGTACTAAATCGTCGTAGTGGATACAGCCACCATGGGCAAGTTGCAGCGATGAGCTTGCGGTATCGATGGCAGTGACGTGGGTTCGCGTAAGCACATTAAGACGATACTGCTGAGCCATGTGCGTCGCATTTTGACTAACTAAGGCTTCTGTTTCGATGCCTCGGCCTAAACCTGTTGAGAGTGCGGGCTTTGAATAGGCTTCGCCACCATCGCCAGTGATTATAGTAATTGTCAGTGTTTGGCTCAGACGGCGAATCTCTTTAGCGAGCCCGTAGCCCGCAAGACCTGCGCCTAAAATAACGATGTGGCGGTGCGCTTGATCATCACGGCTAATTGTTTCTGCGGGTGCACTTTCGGCAGATGTTACTGAGGTTTCGACGACGAGTTCATCCTCTGAACCTGCAATAAGTTCAAAGTCTTCCTTACCCACGCCGCAATCGGGACAGTACCAATCATCGGGGACGTCAGCCCAGCGGGTACCGGGCGCGATACCGTCCTCTGGCCAGCCTTTTTTCTCATCGTAGATAAGGCCGCAAACAATACATTCCCATCGCGCCATAGTAACTTCTCGTTATTCCAACTGATTTAGATCGCTATTTTAACGGGATTGGCCTAAAGCGCCATGATTCGTCAGAACTAATTGCGCCTTTACTGCAAGATCAGCGAGCGGTCAGGTATACGGCGCGCACTTGCTCAGCGATGATTTCTAGTCCCCGAAAAACGACGCTTTCCTCGCCGGCATAGTTAACGCGAATGCACTCTTGTTTATGGCGCCAATCATCGTCTAGCCCGGGGTAAAAATGATGGCCGGCAATGACATACACACCTTCTGCTACTAAGCGCTGGTAAAGCTCATGGCAGTGGATCGGCAAGTCTTCAAACCATAGCCATACGAAGAGGGCGCCTTCAGGTTTGTGAATACGAACCGGGATGTCAGGCATCAGCGTCTTAATCATGTCGATGACACGGTGTACCTTGTCAGCGTAATAGGGTTGAACAATATCGTCGCAAAGCGCCAGTAACGACTGATCTTCGATCATCGACGTCACCAGTGCTGGCCCTATGCGCCCCGGTGCCAAGCTATTAATGGCATTGGCATTTTTAATTAGCCCGATGATGGCTGGTTGCGCGATGACAATTCCGGTTCGCAAACCCGGTAAGCCAAGTTTAGATAAGCTTAGGCACAGAATGATGTTGTCATTCCATAGCGGCGTCGCCGTGCTAAAAACAATACTTGGAAAAGGTACGCCATAGGCACCGTCAATAATGAGTGGCACGCGCGCAGCCTGACAGCGACGAGCGAGCTCTTGTATTTCACTATCGGTGATGACATTGCCAGTTGGATTAGTCGGTCGTGACACACAAACGGCGCCGTAGCGCTGGTCAATCGTTAAGCTATCAAAGTCGACATGATATTTAAAAAAGCCGTCATCAAGCTTCTCGATACTGGGTCGATGTCCTTCAAAAATAGGCTGTTCATGAATGCCGACGTCACTGTAACCCACATACTCGGGCGTCAGTGGTAGCAGTATTTTACGAAAGCTACCATCGGAGAAATCGCCCGCAAGGACGTTGAATAAAATGCCAAAACTACTCTGACTACCGTTGGTAATGGCTATGTTCTCGGGGCCCACTTGCCAGCCAAATCGTTGCTGCAGCAGTTGCGCGAGCGCTTGAATAAAAGCGGCATTGCCCTGGGGTGAATCGTACTCTCCGACCGCCTTACCGAAAGCCTGATCGTCATCGACTAGCTTGCGCATTTGATCTTTGAATAGCGCCTCGGCGGCGGGAATGTGCGCCGGGTTACCACCACCCAACATATAGACCGGCCCGCTGGCTCGTTTTGCCGCGCCCAAATCGTCCATGAGCTGTACAGTGCCACTGCTGGCACTGAAGCGCTTCGCATAGTTTGAAAATTGCATGTGTTGCTAAAGCCTTAAATTGAATTGGTCAACGGAACGTAGGCGAGAGAATGATGCTTCGCTCGGCACTATTCAATTGTTGTGTATGTGGATTATTTGCGTCTTTGTGCTTTGCTCGTAAACTGCAACGAAATAGAGAGAGGATTTGTGATGAGGCGAAGCGATATTCTGGTCTCGGCGACTGAGCTAGCGGCGTTACTGACGGACGAGCAAGTGTTGCTCGCTGATTGCCGTTTCTCCTTGCAAGATGCAGAGGCCGGCGAACGAGATTATGCGGCTGCGCATATTCCGACGGCGCTGTATTGGCATTTGAATCATGATTTGTCAGGGCCAAAACAGTCTTGCGGCGGACGCCATCCATTGCCAGATGCGCAGCGTTTTGAAGTCACAATGCGCGGTAAAGGCTTAAACAGTAATCAGTGGGTTGTGTTGTATGACGACAATCGCGGACTGTTTGCCTCGCGCGCTTGGTGGATGTTGCATTATTTTGGTCATCATAAAGTATTGTTATTAGACGGTGGACTAGCGGGCTGGTGCGCTGCGGGCTTTGACACCAGCGATGATGTGTCACTGCCAGTTGGCGATGGAGATTTTACAGCGCGGGCGAATAATACCGCGGTAGCGCATTTTGATGAGGTGCACGCGTCCCTTGCCAATGGGTCGCTAACACTCGTGGATGCCCGTGAAGCACCGCGATTTCTGGGACTTGAAGAACCGATTGATCCGATTGCAGGGCATATTCCGGGCGCCTTCAATTTGCCGGCATCAGAGACTACGGATGCGCAGGGCTACTGGCTATCTGACGACGCACAGTCCGCGCGCTGGGTTGATGTGCCAGTGAATAAACCGGTGGTTTTGTATTGCGGTTCGGGTGTCACCGCTTGTAGCAATGCCGTGTCGCGTGCCTTAGCAAATATGCCCGACGGTAAGTTATACCCGGGCAGCTGGAGCGATTGGTGTCGTCAGCCCAATGCGCCTATTGCCCCAGGCGCGCAACTCAAGTGATGTTGCTAAGCGGTTAGTTGGCCTGCTGTCCTGTTGTTATTGGCGGTAATTAGGCGGGATCATAGGTCAGCGGGCCCTCCATGACAGATTCCATGACAGGATAACTGGTACTTTCCTGTACGCCGGGCAGTTGTAATACCTCACCGCCGAGTAACTCACGATAAGCGGTCATGTCTTTGACACGGGCTTTGATCAGGTAATCGAAATTACCAGAAACTAAATGGCATTCTTCGACTTCGGAAATGTTTTTTACGGCATCAGTAAATGCATCGAAGCCATCGGCGGAGGTTCGCTGCAGGCGAATTTGAATGAAAACCACCATTCCGGCACCGAGCTTATTAAGGTTGAGGTCAGCGCTATAGCCTCTGAGAAACCCTGCGCGCTCGAGTCGCTTTACGCGCTCTTTGCAGGGTGTTGTAGTGAGTCCTACCTGTCTCGCAAGTTCGGCAAAGCTCAGTCGACCATCGCGCTGTAATAGCTTTAAAAGCTTCTTGTCGATACGACTAAGAGAGGGTTCGGACATGTCTATGTGCTCCGCCAGTGATGTGAGAAAAAACTAATAACTAACTGTTATGACAGCTCAGTCTGCTTAGTGTTTTTTGTTTTTGCAGTAGCCGTTAATTAACAAATTCTAATAAAATAAAGCCGATTCGACTAGTTTTGTATTATAAAAATAGCAGAAAAGTAATTTCTCTGCATGTATTTTATCCCCTATAGAGTGGTGCATACCGCGTGCATCTAGTGGGTTAACGCAGGGAGTTCAAAATGATTGTCGGCATTCCAAAAGAAATTAAAAATCATGAGTACCGTATTGGTATGACCCCCGCCGGTGTGCGCGAGCTTGTACACAATGGTCACTCGGTCCTAGTTCAGCGCGATGGTGGCACGGCGATTGGGTTTGACGATGCCACCTATGCAGATGCTGGCGCTGAAATTGTCGCCGAGGCCACCGAAATTTTTGCTCGTGCGGATATGATTATTAAAGTGAAAGAACCCCAGCCAAATGAGTGTGCAATGTTACGAGCGGGTCAGTTGCTATTCACTTATCTGCACTTAGCGCCCGACCCAGAGCAGGCGAAATTGTTAGTAGCCTCAGGTGCTACCGCTATCGCCTATGAAACGGTAACTGGCCATGGTCAGAATATTGGCGGCTTACCATTGTTAGCGCCGATGTCTGAAGTCGCCGGCAGGATGTCAGTGCAAGCCGGTGCACATCATCTCGAAAAAGCGCAAGGCGGTAACGGCATGTTGCTCGGCGGTGTGCCGGGAGTCGAGGCAGCGCAGGTGACCGTTTTGGGCGGTGGTGTGGTGGGTACAAATGCCGCTCGAATGGCGGTGGGTATGGGGGCGCGTGTCACGATATTAGATCGTTCAATCAAGCGCTTACAACAGCTCGATGATTTATTTCAGGGCCGTGTGGCAACTATTTATTCTACGCAAGACGCGGTTGAGCGCTATGTATTGGATGCAGATCTTGTTATTGGCGCAGTGCTTATTCCCGGTGCTTCAGCGCCAAAGTTGATCACTAAAGATCACGTGAGGCGGATGAAGCGCGGTGCTGTATTAGTCGATGTAGCGATTGACCAAGGTGGATGTTTTGAAACTTCTCACGCTACTACGCATCAAGATCCGACCTATATTGTGGATGAGGTCGTGCACTATTGCGTTGCTAATATGCCCGGTGGTGTCGCCAGAACCGCGACCATGGCGCTGACCAACGCAACACTGCCTTACGCAATTGCTTTGGCAAACAAAGGGGCGCAGGCACTTATCGATGACGAGCATTTGCGCAACGGGCTCAATGTTCATGCGGGCCAGATCACCTATCAGGCTGTCGCCGAGGCGCTGGGTGTGCCCTATGTATCGGCGGAGCAAGCGCTCAACGCTGCTTAGATTAAGTCGGCGTTGCCATTGCGACGTATTTGAATGAAAGCCGAGCGATGAAAGCTCGGCTTTTTTATGCCGATAAATCGGTATTACAGCCGCAAGATAGGCGCCATTAGTTGATCGCAAGCACGACCGTGTCCAGTGCTGAATAGACTGTTTACTGCACTGTATTTTTAGCTAGAGCGACAATAGCTGTTAAGCTAAACTCCTTTTTTCGCCGTTACATATCAGATGCTGCTGTGTATCAGTAGCGGTCAATGCAAGCGCTATATTTGCCGGCATCAAACACATCGCCTGCGGGCAATGAACCGCAGAGCTACAAGGGAAAAGCTATGGGAAGTTGTGTCATCGTTGGTGCTAGTCACGCTGCCGCGCAATTGGTTGTCAGTCTCCGGCAACAAGGCTGGGAGGGTGAGATCGTGCTTGTCGGTGATGAGCCCCATTTACCGTATCATCGTCCGCCGCTATCAAAGACCTTTTTGTCAGGCGATAAAGGGCTTGAGGACATATTGATCAGGCCGGCTAGTGCCTATGAGAAAGCCAATGTAACGCTGCGCCTTGGTCAGCGTGTGACCGCATTAAATAGTGTCGATAAAACGCTGACGATAGACAATGGTGATGTCATCCATTTTGAAAAGCTCGTGTTGGCGACCGGGTCGCGTGCGCGTCAGATCAGTCTTCCGGGCGCGGATAAAGCGGGTGTCTTTTATTTGCGTAATGTCGGCGATGTGAACGGTATCCGCGCATTAATCGGTACTGGAAAGCGTGCAGTAATCATTGGTGGCGGATATATTGGGCTCGAAAGTGCAGCGGCTATGCGGGCTATGGGGATGGAAGTGACCGTACTCGAAGCGATGTCACGGGTTCTTCAACGTATTACTGCCCCGGAAATATCTGCATTTTATCAGCGAATTCACACTGAAGAGGGTGTGAATGTCCAAACCGACGTAGTCATACGATCTATTGAAGGCGATGCGTCAGTGACCGGCGTTCAGTGTGAAGACGGGTTGTTTTATCCTGCCGATGTGGTCATTGTCGGCATCGGTATTGTGCCCAATATTGAATTGGCAGAGTCTGCGGGAATTCAGATTGAAAACGGTATTGTGGTCAACGAATACTGTGAAAGTAGTCATCCAGATATTCTTGCAGTTGGCGACTGTACTTATCATTTCAACCCCATTTACGGGCGGCAGCTACGCTTAGAATCTGTACAAAATGCCGTTGACCAAGCCAAAGTTGCAGCGGCAACCGTAGCCGGTAAACGCGAACCCTATGCGGCTTTGCCGTGGTTTTGGTCCGATCAATATAATCTCAAACTACAAATTGCCGGTTTATCCCAGGGCTTCGATCAAGTAGTAGTGCGTGGCGATATAAACAACAGCCGAAAATTCGCTGCGTTCTACCTACAGGCAGGCAACCTTTTGGCGGTCGATGCAATTAACAGTCCGTTGGAGTTTATGCTTGGTAAGCGGCTATTAACGCTGGGGATTTCGCCCGATCCGAGTGTTCTGGCAGATACGGATTTTGATCTTAAGTCACTGCTAGGATAGTAAGTGTGCGCTGTTTCGATAACCGTATTTAAATAGGTTTTGATCCTTCGCTGCGGCCTATGGTGCTTTGGTTACATTTTTAAGGACTATGATTTTTGATCAATTCGCAGGACATCAAGCTGATATTCGAGTGAGCGATAAACTCGATCGAGATCCATGGCATTCGGATTAATAAAGTACTGTGTGGCGATACCATGCTGAGTACCAACGAAGCTAAGCGCAAAGGCGGCTAAGTCTAAGTCCGGATCGATTTCACCCGTCATTTGAGCGTGCTTTAGTTGCGCCACTATCTCTTCTCGAGACTGCTCATCGGAAGCTTCAAAAATAGGACGCAGTTCAGTGAAGCCGGTGTAACTCTCGTGCATCAACCGATACTGGGCGAGCATGATGTCAGAGCGCGCTTTGACCGCCGCTAAATAGATCTGCGTCATGCGCTTGACGTTATCAAGCCCCGGTTCGGCGTGTAGTGCCGGTTCTATCATGCGTTCGCGCCATAGCTGTAGAATGCGCTTGGCTGTAGCTTGCAGCATATTGCTCTTTGAACCGAAGCGGTAGCTGACCAAGGCACCGCTAAATCCTGCGGTTTTCCCAAGCTCAGATAAGGTCATCTTGCTTGGACCATCGCGAGCTATCAAGGCCACCGCGGCTTTATACATAGCATTATCGGAGGCCTCGGTTCGCTCTGCCTGAGTGCGACGCTTTCTATGCTCGCTCATTAAAACCCAATAAAATTGTTCCGTTCATGGCGTGTATTGATTGCCTCTATTAATAGCCGTTATAACCTGACTTGCTGAACTCAACTATAGCACCAGGGGCCCACTGCTGCCTAAACGTCAAGGCATTGGTGTCAATCTGGTTCTACACTAGGGTGTATCTTGGCAGATAATTTTTGCTAGCAAAGCGTTAAGCCGATTTTTGATGATTGCTGAGAAAAGCACCTGGGTGATTGCTGTGTGGGGTGCCAGAAAAAACGATTTCCTGGGACCTGGTATTGCGCGTCTCATTTGATGTGGCATATTACTGGTGTTGAATATGTCAAAGCTGATTGGGAATCGATAATGCGTAAATTGAGCGTAACAGACATAGGGTTTCTGCTTATGGAAAAGCGAGAGACGCCGATGCATGTCGGTGGTCTCAACCTTTATTCGTACCCAGAGGGGGTCGATAAACAAGCCTTCTTGGCGTCGTTGTCCAACATCCTTCGCGATGAGGCGCCACTGAGACCCCCCTTTGGACATACGCTAAAAACAGGTCGAGCAGGGCTCCTAGGGGCGACTTATTGGAAGCCCGATGAGCAACTTGATCTTGATTACCACGTACGTCATTCCGCTTTACCCCAGCCAGGTCGTTATCGCGAGCTGTTTTCCCTGGTCTCGCGATTACATGGCACGCTCCTCGATCGCGATCGCCCACTATGGGAAATACATTTAATCGAAGGCCTACAAAATCGGCAATTTGCGGTGTACTTTAAAATGCATCACGCCATGATTGATGGCATCGGTGCAATGCATCTCACCCAAAGCATGCTGTCAGACGACCCGACTTCGTGGATTGATTATTCGCCACTCTCTCAGCAGGCATTTGAGCATTACCGCCAGAAGCTCGGCTTATCAGCTAAAAAGGTCGAGCCTGCATTTCAATATAAAGATTTGCTGCAGGTAAGCGATTTGCTCAAGCAGCAGTGGGATACCAGTAAGAACTTGTTGAGCGCGACCACTAAAGTTGCGGCGGTTTTTGCCGGACGCGGTGGGGCATTGACTATGCCTTGGCATCATGTGCCTGCGACACCACTTAACGGGACGGTAAGTGGCGCACGCCGATTTGTCGCGCAATCTTGGCCAATGGATCGAGTAAAAGCCGTAGGTAGAGCGCTCGGTGGGACACTGAATGATACTGTGCTTGCCATGTGCGCGGGCGCATTACGCTTTTATTTGCAAGCCGAAAATCGTTTGCCAGACCTGCCTATGAAGGCTATGACGCCGGTCTCTATACGCCGAGAAGGTGACTTGGATTCCTCCAATGCCATTGCGTCGGTCACGGCGAATCTTGCGACGGATGTCGCAGACCCTGCGCAGCGTTTTGTGGTCATTAGGGAATCGATGCGTGCGGGCAAGGCCATGCTTGCAGATATGACGCCCGAGCAAACGGGTCTATTCATGCAGCTGATGCAGTTGCCACTATTGTTCACAACCTTGTCGGGTATGGCAAAGCGCTTTCCTGCCTTTACTACCGTGGTGTCAAACGTGCCCGGTCCGCGCGAAACGCTTTTTTGGAATGGTGCCCGGCTCGATGGTATGTATCCCGCGTCTATTCCCTTTGATGGCTTTGCAATGAACATCACGTTAGTGAGTTATGCGGGTAATTTGGATTTTGGGATTACCGCCTGTCGCCAGGCAATGCCGCGTGTGCAGCGGCTCATTGACTACATGGAAGATGCCTTGATCGAGTTAGAGAATGCGGCGGGTATTTCGGGCGCGAAAGCAACAAAAGCCGTGCATAAAAAGTCGGCTTCAGTCAGCAAAAAACCGCAGAATAAACTCAAATCAGGTGCTGAGTCTGTGGTGAAACCTGCGGCTAAGACTGCGGCTAAGACTAAGACTGCCACTAAGACTGCGACTAAAACCCGCGCTAAAGCTCAGTCTGAATCTAAGGATAATGGCGCTCAAAAAGCGAAAGACAGAAGAAAAACAGTCATCGTAAAAAGAGCGCCTGCGCCTGATCGTGTTAAAGCAAAGCCAAAGTTACCTGTTAATGCCCTAACGAAGTCTGATGTTGCTTTGAAAGCCACACTACAAATGAAGTCGGCCGGCAAGAAGAAAAAACCTAAAGGGTAGTGCGCTAGGTATCGATCCATTGAATAACTTGAGCACCCAAGTTATTCATGTCAGCTTTAGATTCTGGAATAGTCCGGCCACGCACCGAACACACAGCCTTGTGAACGAGCCCTGGTCGGCCGCTTTTCAGATAATGCCAGTCATAGAGGTCTTGACCTTCGCTGACCAACCGATAGGCGCAGGTGGCGGGCAACCAGTGGTAGTTGCTCTCGTCTAGGTTACGAAGATCTAGGCAGTCAGCTACCCTTTCGAAGCGATTGTCATAGTCCTTGCAGCGACCACTCTTGCTGTCGAGTAGCTCACAGGCAACCCGCGTATAGACCACGTCGCCGGTGTCCTCATCTTCGAGTTTGTGCAAACAACATTTACCGCAGCCATCGCATAGTGACTCCCACTCTTGCTGAGTCATTTGGCTGAGCTTTTTTGTTAGCCAAAAAGGCTGTTCAGTTTGCATGACGTTATTCTAACCCGCTGAGCATTCAGGCTGACAGTTTATTGAGCGAGATGAATAGCCCGATAGTTTGTTGGGGTGGCTTATTCAATCATCATTTAATTTGTTTTTAGGCGACGCAGCCGCTGAATTAAGCTGGAAGTATCCCAGCGACCACCCTTCATATTTTGCACGTCACCGTAAAACTGATCGACGAGCGCGGTGAGCGGCAGCGATGCGCCAACGGTGTCTGCGGTATTGAGGGCTATGGCTAGATCTTTGCGCATCCAGTCGACCGCGAAACCGAAATCAAATTGTCCTGCAGCCATAGTCTTATAGCGATTTTCCATCTGCCATGATTGGGCGGCGCCCTTTGAAATTACCTCGATAACATCGTCGATATTGAGCTGTGCCTGTTCGGCAAAATTCAGCGCCTCAGAGAGTCCCTGGACAATGCCGGCTATACAGATTTGATTCACCATTTTAGTCAGTTGACCGGCGCCGACCGGGCCCATTAATTTGCAGCTTTTGGCATAGATTTCAATGATCGGTTTCACGCGATCAAAAACAGCTGATTCACCGCCGGCCATAATGGCCAGCTGGCCCCCTTGCGCGCCTGCCTGGCCTCCGGATACCGGTGCGTCGATGAAACCGATATCTTTGACCTTGCAGGCGTCGGCAAGCTCGCGCGCCAGCTCAGCAGAGGCAGTTGTATGGTCGACCAGAATACTACCGGCAGGCATAGACCTCAGTACGCCTTGCTCGCCATAGACTACTGCGCGAACATCATCGTCGTTGCCGACACACAGGCATACACAATCTGCTTGGGCAGCCGCGGCTGCAGGTGTTTCGGCCGCACAACCTTGATACTCGTCAATCCAGGCACTGGCTTTGTTAGCGCTACGGTTGTACACCGTTGTGGGCAGGCCATGGCGTTGTAAATGCCCGGCCATGGGGTATCCCATGGCGCCCAGACCAATAAATGCGACGTTGACTAGACGCGCTTGATCGCTCAATTCTGTCTGTAGCTGCATGCTAAATCCTTATTCTAAAGTGCACGATGAACACTGACTTGATCGGCGGTTCATCTGAACCACCATCTACGGCGGTATATGTGTCGGGCATAGTTTTACTATCGCTTTTACTATCGCTGTTATTGCACCGCTTTCAGTATTTGACTAAATTGCTGCATCCGTTGCACTCCCATCTACGCCAATCTCTGACATGATAGGCAGGCCATAATCTTCTGGAGTTATGTTATGCGAATTAAAAGAATATTGCGCATCGAAGTATTGATATCGGTCTTTGTCAGCCTCAGCTTGCTGTCGGCACCCCTGTATGCACAGAGCCTTGGTGGTGGTGGCCGTCCGGTTGGTGCTAATTGGTCACGTAGTCCTGTGTTTGCTCAGCATGGTATGGCAGCAACAGCGCATCCATTGGCGTCACAGGTGGCGCTTGACGTCCTTAAGGCGGGCGGCAGCGCGGTAGATGCTGCGATTGCTGCTAATGCTGCATTGGGGCTAATGGAGCCTACTGGCAATGGCATTGGCGGCGATCTATTTGCCATCGTATGGGATCCAAAAAAGAGCGAGTTAACTGGTTACAACGGTTCTGGGCGCTCCCCTGCTGGGCGCACATTGGCTGTTTTGAACGCTCAAATTACTGCTTTAAAGGTCGCCGGCAAGCTCCCCGCGGACTATCAAGGTATTCCCTCCCACGGTTCACTGCCGGTGACGGTTCCAGGTACGGTAGATGGCTGGTTCGCGCTACATAAACGCTATGGCAAGCTCTCAATGCCCGAGGTGTTGGCGCCTGCAATTAACTACGCTAAAACCGGATTTCCAGTGTCGCCGGTTATTGCGTATTACTTAGAGCGGAACCGCCTGCGCTTTGAAAAAGTCGCCCCGATGATCGAGGAGCTCGACAATGCGCAGTCTCTATACTTCCCAAACGGGCGTGCGCCCGAGGCGGGGGAGTTGTTTCGGAATCCTGACCTTGCAAGGACCTTAGACACTATTGCTAAGCAAGGACGTGATGCGTTTTACGAAGATGAATTAGCAGAGGTGATGGCACAGTATTTCACACGTATTGGCGGCGATTTAAGTCGCGAAGACTTTGTCAATCATCGCGGCGAGTGGGTGACGCCAGTAGGTGTCGATTACCATGGTTATACGTTGTATGAGCTGCCACCAAATGGCCAAGGCTTTGCGGCACTCATGATGCTCAACATTTTAAAGCAAACCGATTTACGGCAATGGCAGCGTGGTTCCCCTGAGGTTTTTCACCTAATGGTAGAAGCCAAACGTTTAGCTTTTGCAGCGATGGCAAAGACTTTTGCCGATCCCGATTTTGCTGAGATACCCACAGACTATTTATTGTCAGAGGCGTTTGCCAAGACGCAGTTTGCGCGGATTGAGCGTGCAAAAGTGCTGCCGCAGCTGGAGGTTGAGGCGGTGCTTGAGGGGGAGGGGGATACGACCTATCTGACCGTTGCAGATAGCGACGGCATGATGGTGTCGCTGATTCAATCTAATTACCGCGGTATGGGTTCGGGACTGGTACCCGACGGTCTCGGTTTTATGTTTCAAGATCGTGGTGAACTGTTTACTTTAGATAGTGAGCACCCGAACAGCTACGCACCCGGCAAGCGGCCTTTTCATACCATCATTCCGGCTTTTTTGATGCGCGATGGTCTGCCTTACATGAGTTTTGGATTGATGGGTGGCGGCATGCAGCCTCAAGGCCACGTTCAGGTGCTAGTCAACATAGCTGACTTTGGGATGAACATTCAGGAGGCCGGAGACGCTGCACGTTTTCTACACGATGGTGGTGCCAGTCCCGAGGGAGGCTCCCCTGGAGAATACGGTATCTTATATGTGGAACCGGGCGTTTCCCAGATGACAGTTGATACGCTGATCGAAATGGGCCACACGGTGAAACGCAATGATGCTGGCGCGATGTTTGGCGGTTACCAGGCCATTGCCCGAGATCCGAAAACGGGTGTGCTGGAGGGCGCCACAGAAATGCGCAAAGATGGCACGGTGAGCGCTTGGTGAGACAGCTTGCACCCCATCGGGGCAAGTTGCTGATAGCTCGCGTCGATCTTCAGTGATCAGATAGACGCCAGTGTATTGAGAGCGCTGACTTAGGCGCGCAAATCGTCAGCAGCTTGTGCTGAATATTTATTAGCTTGGCTATTCGAACGCGCTATATTATGTGAAGCAGCACGTTTTATATTTCAATGCGTCAGGCGAACAAATAGTTAGCCAAAAGTCGCGTTTTGGCCAGATGACGGCACGATTCAGGTGTGCCGAGAGTCGTGCGCAGCAAAACAAGCCGAATTCTGAACTTAAATTTTCTTTAATCAATGATGACACAAACCAATGGATACCCAGTCTAGTAGTTCTCTCATATACACAAAGCCTAAAGCAGTGATTGTTGGTGGTGGCAGCGGTATCGCGCAAGCGCTTTGCGCTCAGCTAGCCGAACTTGAACACTATCAGGTTCATGTAGTGTCTCGTGCGCGTCCCGACACCTTAGCCGATGCGGCGATTTATCACGCTTGCGATTATTCTGAGCACGCTTTGGCAGCCGTCGCCGATTCGATAAATCTACTGCCCGGAACATTGGAACGACTGGTCATTTGTAATGGTGTCTTACATGGAGACACCTTCCAGCCCGAGCGGGCACTTAAGCAGCTCAAAGCGGAAACACTGCTGCATGTAATGCAGGTTAATGTTGTTATACCTGCGCTTGTATTGTCTGCATTTACCCGTCAATTACGCCATGCC
Organism: uncultured Luminiphilus sp.; assembly: GCA_963926325.1. Taxonomy (GTDB): domain Bacteria; phylum Pseudomonadota; class Gammaproteobacteria; order Pseudomonadales; family Halieaceae; genus Luminiphilus. The sequence goes on from CAWUXF010000035.1 coordinate 83,366, forward strand.
AGCGCACCACGTATAGCGGCATTATCGGCGCGAGTAGGCAGTATTGGTGATAATCAACTAGGTGGCTGGTATAGCTATCGCGCTAGCAAAGCGGCGTTAAATATGTTGCTGCGCAGTGCTGCGGTGGAGCTAAGTCGCGCTAACAAATCAGCGAAGCTTATTGCCTTTCATCCGGGCACCACGGACACCCCTATGTCGAAGCCATTCCAGCAGGGGGTAGCCAGTAACAAGCTGTTTACGCCCGCGTTTGTGGCTGAAAGGCTGCTGCATATTCTAGACACTGTAGCGGCAGACGGTCAGCTTTCGTTTCTTGATTGGGCTGGGCAGACGATAGACTGGTAGCGGTCTAACTAAAGAACTCTGCTCTTGCTTGTTTGTCGGCTTTAAAGCAACCGCCCAGTGATGTGGTACGAGTCCCAGAGCTGCTATCCATAACACCACGAGATTTGACGCAGTAATGAACTGCATTGATCATGACGGCCACGTCTTGGGTGCCGAGCAGGGTTTGCAGCGCGACTAACACTTGCTGTGTGAGACGCTCTTGTACCTGTGGTCGCTGAGCAAAAAAGCGCACGATGCGATTGATTTTACTCAAGCCAATGACTTTTTTATTTGGAATATAGGCTACGCGCGCGGTGCCATCTATGGTCACGAAGTGATGCTCACAAGTGCTGGTTAGGTTAATGTTATCAACACGAACCATTTCCTCGACCTGCATTTTATTCTCAATGACCGAAATTTTTGGGAAGTTGCTGTAGTCTAGGCCTGAGAACACCTCATCGACGTACATTTTAGCAATACGGTGTGGTGTCTCCGAGAGACTGTCGTCGCTAAGGTCTAGGCCTAAAGCGCCGGTAATATCGGTAAAGGCGGCGCTGATAATTTGATATTTTTCATCGCGACTCAAGTTATTATCGACCATGGGTGTTTCTAAGCCTTGATCGATCAGAGCTGACCGCACTAGCGTTGCTTCTGGAGAGAGTTGTTGGCTAAATGTTAAGGTTTGAGTGCCGGTGACAGTTCGCATGGTTGAATCCAGTAAACACGTTTAGAGTACTTACGAGTTTGTTGCGAGAGCGGATTGCCCCGATCTGTTTTTCGTCCAACTTCAGGGGTTAATAGGCAATAAAGCCAGTTAAAGCCTACATAACAGGATTTTGAAATGAAGATGATTCATTGGATTTCGGTTGTATTGCTGACGTTGACTACCGCGCCATTCGCTATGGCGGACAGTTATACCTCGACGCTAGAGAATTTTAGAGATGCGGGTGCCGCTGCGTTTGTTGACGACGCCTACGGATATGCAATTTTCCCGTCTATTGGTAAAGGCGGTATTGGTATTGGCGGCGCTTATGGCGAGGGCGGTGTTTTCGAACAAGGTGAAATGATTGGCGAGGCCAAGTTGAAGCAAATCACCATCGGTTTTCAGCTAGGTGGACAGGCTTACAGCCAAGTCATCTTCTTCCAAGATAAGCGCGCATTCGATGAATTTGCCTCGGGCTCCTTTGAGTTTGGTGCGCAGGCAACTGCAGTGGCGCTGACTTCGGCAGCATCGGCAGAGGTAACGACGGGTGGCGGCACGGGCACTTCAGTTTCAGGTGGTGAAAACAATGCCAATATCACTAGCGGTGGTTATTACAAAGGCATGGCGGTATTTACGATTGCTAAAGGGGGTTTGATGTATGAGGCCTCGATTGGTGGGCAGCAGTTTAAATTCAAACCACTGTAACTCTCTCAAGTAAAAGCGGTAGGCTACGTCGAGAAACAAGCTGAATGAAAAACGCCCCTGAATTCAGCGCGCTGAACCCAGGGGCGTAAACATCATGCTTTCTAGTTATAGCGCTTAGCGGCCGGTGTAGTAAATCGGTTGGCCTTGTACTGATCCTGTGAGTGTCGCAGAGCCTGCGGAGGCTGCCTGAAGAAACCTAAACTCCTCGCTGACAGCCATGGCATCGCCGAATTTTGCCATTGCAGCCCAATCCTCAAAAGCGATAACGTAGTGAATGGCACCTGTTCCACCAACGTCCTCTGTATAAATATCCACTTTAGCGCCAGCCTCTGTATGAAGCTCTTTTGCCTTCATAAAGGCGGCATAAACAGCCGCCGCCTTACCTGCATTGGGTTGCCAAACATAGGTGCGAAAAGGACCATCGTCTTTAAAAGAACTCGATTTTACTGATGAATCCCAGTTCAGCCCTTCAACAGACATTACAAGGTTACCCGATGGTGACTCTGCCGCCTGAGACCAAAATGCTTGCCATTCTTCGCTATTATTACTTGCTTTTGTTTTGGCCCACGCTTCACCCGTGTCCCATCGCAAAACATAGTCGAACGTCTGGCCGCTGCTACCCACATCCAATTGGTAGATGCCAACGTGGGCGCCGGCTGCTTCGTGTATCTTTGCCGCCGCCGTCATTCCTTGTACTAGCGTGGCAGGTGAGGACGAGATTGACTGCCAGCGAAAAACTTCAACTCGTTCCGCAAGGGCGCTTACAGATACGAGCATTGAACTCATTAACATACTGAGCAATAAAGTCTTTTTCATGTATTGATACCTCTTTTATTTATTTTGATTCGTAAGAGTTTATTCAGCGAAGCTGATTTCTTGCATTAGCGCATAATCGATGATGCTGCGATATTCTTCATAACCTTTCGATGTTTTTTCATTAGCCTCTTCGTTCATTCCAGCGGCTGCAAAATTTTGCATAAAGGTTTTATATTTTTCTGCACTACCTTGCATAGCGGCCATATTTTTGTAGGTAACGGTTAACCAGACGTTGGGAGAGTCCGCACCGTTGGCTACCATGACGCGGTAATCCACGATCGATCCCATCGCCTTTTCAACTTCCATGGCTCGCACCCAGGTTGTTTTCAAATTGACCAGGTAGTCATCTAGAAAATTT
>CAWUXF010000036.1:0-25244 GCA_963926325.1 uncultured Luminiphilus sp.
GGTTATCTGGGCTCAGGCAGTGTTTAACTGTAACGCACCGGATCGCGGCAATATGGAAGTTCTGGCCAAGTATGGTACGCAGGCGCAACAGGCGCAGTGGTTGGAGCCTTTGCTGGCGGGCGAGATTCGCAGCGCCTACGCTATGACAGAGCCCCAGGTGGCCTCGTCTGACGCCACCAATATGGAGTTGGAGATTGTGCGCGACGGCGAGGAATATGTGCTAAATGGTCGTAAGTGGTGGACCACTAACGCCATTAATCCACGCTGTAAAATCATGCTGGTTATGGGTAAGTCTAACCCAGAAAACGACCGTCACCGACAGCATTCCACCATTCTTGTACCGCGCGATACGCCGGGCGTGAAGCTGGTGCGCGAGCTGCGTGTGTTCGACAATCTCCATTCACCCGGCGGTGAGGCAGAATTTTTATTCGACAATGTTCGTGTGCCGGTAAGTAATATGATCAAAGGCGAGGGCTGTGGCTTCGAAATTGCTCAAGGTCGACTCGGCCCAGGCCGATTCCAGTACGCCATGGGTTTAGTAGGCCTAGCGCAGCGTTGCTTAGAACTGATGTGCGCGCGTGCAGAAGAGCGTGTGGCATTTGGTGAAAAGTTGATCAAGAAGAGCAGTGTGCAACATGAGATCGCCCGCTGCCGCTGTGATATCGAACAGGCCCGATTATTGACCCTGCAGGCCGCTTACGTGATGGATACCCAAGGTATGAAAGCCGCTATTCCGTATATCAGTATGGTCAAAATTGTGGCGCCCAACATGGCTCAACAGGTGGCTGACCGTGCCATGCAGGTATTTGGTGGTATGGGTGTTTGTCAGGACACATTGATTCCGGAGGTATTCACTTTGGCACGCTTTTCGCGTATTGCCGATGGCCCAGATGAGGTACACATGTCTCAATTAGGTAAACTGACCGCTCGCGAAATTAACCAATAATGAAAGGATAGATGCCGATGAACCGATTAGTACTTTGTGTGTGTGCCATGCTCGCCGCGCCGCTGTCTTTTGCCGGCGATATCTCGGGGGTTTGGCGCCTTTCTAATGGGCCGGCTTGGATTGAAGTCAGCCTTGATAGCGGTGACGCGACGGTAGTGCGCAATGAGCAGTTTCCCGAGCGTGTCGGTCGTAAGATCCTTAAGGGACTGCAGGCAGATGGATCTAAAGAGAATCTTTGGCAGGGGCAGGTCTACGCCGAGAAACAGGGTGAGTACAAAGATGCCAAGATATTCTTGTCGACGCCTGATTTGATGATCATCACGGTTAAAGTTGGCTTCATTAGCCGCACTATTGAATGGGTGCGAGTTGATGCGCTACCCCCAGAAACGCTTGAGTAAAGTGGCAGCTGCGGGTGGGCTTGAACCACCGACCCCCGCATCATGAAAAATTCTATTTAGAAGGGCTAACAAGCGCTTCCGAACAATGTTGCGTGATTTTAAAAGGCCTTGGATTCGTCCGAAACTGCATAAAATAATGTATTGCCTTGCCTTGCCCTGCCTGTGTGCCTTCACCATCAATTTAATGACCTCAAAATTCGTGGTCCCGCAATGGCGCGTCCAATACCAACTGTTGCGAAGTCGGCGCTTTCGCTAAGACGCCAGCGATAGCGCTGTGCATTGCGGCGCAGCCCTTCTGTTCCATAATTGAATATGAACCAAGCAAGCGGACTCATATTGGGGTCTGAATGTCGTGTGGGGATTCGGTGTGCTGCGCTTCCGAATATCGGATGATTTTTGTTGACTTGCAGGCCGATTTCGCTAGACTCGAAGGGGTTGCTTGACGCAAACAAGTACAGTTAACAATAATATATAATTCTTGGCATCATGGCTTGGTCCCTTTTGTACCTGATGCATAGCTCAACAGAGGCTAATATGTCGACCGAAGCAGCAACCTTAGAAGCGCTGACTGCGAGAATAACGGAGCTGGAAAGTCGTTCCGCTATTCGCGACTTGGTCTCCGACTATTGCCATGGTTTTGACAAACGCGATTACGAGCGCTTTCTCGCCATCTGGTGGGAAGACTGCGTCTGGGACATCGGCCCCCCTTTTGGCAAGTTCGAGGGACACACCGGTATTTACGAGGCAATTTACGACGTGCTGTGGCCGGCCTGGGGTGAATCCCACCACCTGAGCACAAACCTCAGTATTAAGTTCAGCGACCCGGACAATGCCAGTTCAATCTGCGATGTCGACTGCATGGGTAAACTTGCTGGTGAAGACACCTGCACCATCGTCGGTGCCACCTATGCCGACGCGCTACAGCGCCGCGATGGCGTCTGGAAAATATTGCAACGCAGCGTAACGATTCACTATTTCAACCCAATCCCCGGCACTGTACTGTCGGCGCCGGAGAGCGCTTAGTCAATGTTGGGCGCCTTAAAAAAGCCTAAACCTACTCAACTACTTTAATAATATAGACCCGGAGACTACTCATGAAAAAGAAGATTTTATGCACCGCACTGGCGCTCGCCACCGTGCCTATTGGCGTAGCAATGTCGCCACTAGCCCTCGCGCAACAGCTGGTTCTAGAGGAAATTGTTGTAACAGCGCGGAAACGCAAGGAAGACCTCCAGGATGTAGGACTCTCCGTTAGTGCAATGAGTGCAACTGAAATAGACCGCACCTTCGCCCGAGACATCAGGGATCTAGCCTTCATTTCTCCCAACTTAATTATCGACGACACCTCACAGGGTCCCGGCGGTAACGCGGCAATGTATATTCGTGGCATCGGGGTAGCCGATGTAGAGAAGAACTTTGAACCCGCCGTTGGCGTAACCATTGACGGGCTGTTCATTGGCGCTAACAGTGGCGCGATTATGCGTAGCATTGACCTAGCGTCGCTGGAAGTACTGCGTGGTCCCCAGGGCACTCTGTTTGGTCGTAACACTATCGGCGGAACAATTAATATCGACCGGACAAGACCTACGGGTGAATTGGGCGGTAAAGTTCGCGCCGGTTATGGCGATTACGATACCTACTGGCTCGACGGGGTTGTCAATTTTGGCATCACCGATGACCTGGCGGTAAAGCTCAGCGCAGCGAAGAACGATCAGCAGGAAGGTTACTTCCAAAACATAAGTACTGGTGACGATGACGGCATGATCGATTATCAGTCGTGGGGCATCAATCTGTTGTGGAATGCTAGCGAGACCCTCGAGTTTGAATACACCTACCAGGACGAACAAACCGAACAGGATACACCCCCGCTGGTAAACATGGCGCAACCTGACACGCTCTTTTGTGGGTCCTTTGGCTTGTGCGCTCAGTCAGTGAACACACCGAGTTCGGGAGACCGGTACAAAACCACAACGCTAAAGTTTGAACCAACGACTGCCTCCCTAAGCCCTGCACCGACTGGGATTGTGACCTCGCTGACAGACACTTTGATACCGAATGACGACGATGCCACCTTCGATGCAGAGACTCATATTTTGGAAGCACGTTGGGAGATCAGCGATAGTCTTACGCTGAACTACATCTACGGCACTTTTGAAACACAAGAAACTGTGGTAACTAATTTTACAGCAGAAGCCCCAATGCTGTTTGGAACAGACCGTCCTGCAGAATATGAACAGGAAAGCCATGAGCTGCGGTTTACCTATGACGACGGAGGTGCACTTAAGTTTGTTGCCGGAGCTTACTTCTGGGAGTCAGAATATGATATCCGCCTGCGTAGCTGGATTACCTTTGCTGTTGAAGGTGTTGTTTTAGACATACCGCAGAACACGCATCAGGAAACAGATTCTACAGCGTTATTTTTTGAAGGCGATTACGCGCTTAACGATTCCTGGACACTCACATTGGGTGGTCGGTACACCGAGGACGAAAAACTCTCTGAGCAAAGTGCAAACCTCAACAGTAACGCCGATGAAGAGTGGTCCGAATTTACGCCTAAAGTCGGCGTACGTTACCGGGTAAATGATGACGCCATGATCTATGCTACCTATGCCAAAGGCTATCGTAGCGGTGGATTCAACGGACGAGTAGATAGCGTTCCTTCGGCCACAATACCCTATAACCCAGAGACAGTAGACAACTACGAACTCGGCTTTAAAACCGAGTGGATGGGGCAGCGTTTAAGACTCAACGGCGCTATTTTCTACATGGACTACCAGGACAAACAGGAAGAGATCGGTTTGGCATCTGATGGCGCCACAGGCCAGCGGATATCAGTATTTAACGCGGCTGATGCCACCATGCAAGGTATCGAACTAGAGCTGCAGGCACTCATCACAGATAACTTAAGCGTGCGTGCAAACCTCGGCTACCTCGATTCAGAGTACGATGAATTCACCTTCGACAATGGCTTCGAGATTGTCGACAACAGCGGGCTGGAATTTCGTCGAGCTCCTGACTTCACCGGCTCTGTGGATGCAACTTACGAGTGGCAGATGGGCAATGGGCAAGCCTGGGTGAGAGGCGCCTATCGCTTTCTTGGCGAGCACTTTATTGAGCAAACTAATCGCCCAGAGCTCGAAAACGACGCCCAGCACCTGGTAGACGCGTCAGCCAACTACTCGGTCAATGGCCTGACCTTTAGTGTCTTCGGTCGCAACCTGACCGGTGAAGACGGCTGGGCACACGGCCTGAACGTCTCTGGCTTGTGGGCCTATGCGTCGGCACGCGCACCTCGAACCTGGGGCGCAGAGGTGACTTACAACTTTGGCGCCAATTGATCGCCAACACGCCTTGGTTTAATCGTTAGTAAACAACGCACACCCCGTCTAAAATAGGGTGTGCGTTTTTTTTTGCGGGCTATGGGCGAACAACAAATAAGCAAACTGTTGGATGAGCAGGCTATTTCCGGCGTGAGCATGCGTTACGCAGGCGCTACTGATCGCATGGATGCAGCGATGCTGCGCTCGGTATTTCACTCGGATTCCCAGCACGCTAACGGCTTTGTCGGACCCCTTGCTGCCCCCGTTGTTACCATCACAACCGGGAGCGCCGCTGGATGTTGTCGCTTATGCCTTTGACCTACTTAAATGCATACGCGAACCCACCACCAGCTGGCTAATATTTTTTTCGAGCTTGAGGGTGACAACGCCTACAACAAGACCTATTTTTCTGCCTATCATCGGATGCGCGCCAAAGATGACCCTATAGCTGCGGCAAACGCCTGCGATACTGAAATAGATTTTCTGGTGAGTGGGCGTTATCTGGACAAGTGCCAACAGCGAGACGGTGTTGGGAAAGCCAGTCATCGCACAGGCCTTACCGACTGGATGCGCACGGAGCCGCCAACAGCACAGGGCTTGTGCGATATTCCAGAGGATTTTGTAGGCAAGCGTGGTACAGATGATCTGATTTATCGGCGCCGAAAAGTGCTCGGTTAAACCTAGGTAGAGTCCAAGCAAGAAAAGCATTACATTAACTAAAGCTATTAAAAGTAGACGCTACACTAAATATCAAAATGATCAGGGGAGTAACATGTCTAATCGTCTCGAAGGAAAAGTCGCCGTCATTACCGGCGCAGCCAGTGGTATCGGTGAGGCCAGCGCCAGAAGATTTATGGAGGAAGGCTGCCGTGTGGTGTTGGGCGATATACAAACAAAGGAAGGCGAAGCACTCAGTGCCGAGCTGGGTGATAACGCGATATTTGCACACTGCAACGTTACCTCAGAAGACGACGTAGCAGCATTGGTCGACCTCGCCGTCAGTGAATTTGGTCAACTGGATATTATGTTTAATAACGCCGGCATCGTCGGCGCACTCGGGCCTATAGATACCGCCATAGAGGCCGAGTGGACTGCAACACTTGCGGTGCTTCTCAATGGTGTATTTTTCGGTATGAAGCATGCTTCCCGAGTAATGAAAACTCAGGGCTCCGGTTCTATCATCAGCATGTCCAGCGTCGCCGGCCTCACTGGTGGCCTGGCTCCCCATGCTTATGCAGCCGCCAAGCATGCAGTTGTAGGGCTGACTAAAAATGTCGCCGCAGAGGTGTGTGGCTATGGGGTGCGAGTGAATGCCATTGCGCCTTATAGTGTCGCCACGTCGATGGTCGCCGATGCCTACCTACACGATCACAAGGCAATAGACGAAACGACCAAGATGCTTACTGATGAGTCTCCGCTGGTTAATCGACCCGGACTCGCAATAGATGTTGCCAATGCCGCATTGTGGCTGGGCAGTGACGAATCTGGATACACCTCAGGCCATATACTGACTGTTGACGCGGGGATTACATCAGGCGCCATGCCCGGCGGTCCGCGTTTCTCCGAATATATGCCAATGCAGCGAGAAGCTGGTAAGTCGGGGCTGTAAAGCGCGCCCCGAAAGTTATTCGCAAAATACGCTACCGGAGAGGAGTTAACGCATGGACAGTGCCAGAGAGAGTATTCTCGAGCTGATGAACGAGTATTGTTACCGGATAGATCGCGGCGACCTGCAAGGGTTTGCCGACCTGTTCAGTGAGGGGACCTGGCTGGTGCAGGGTGACCCCACCGGTGGTGATACTGGTTCGGCTGCCGTTATGGAGACCTTGAAAAATATCATCCTCTACGATGGTAAGCCAAACACCAAACATGTAATGAGTAATATTCAGTTGACCGTGGCACCCGATGGCAAGACTGCCAGCGCCCAGTGCTATATCACGGTTAACCAGGCGGTACCGCCCGACTTTCCCCTACAACCGATTTTTATCGGCCATTACTACGACAGTTTCGCGTACACAGATGGCGTGTGGCGCTTTACGCTTCGCGATATTCAACCGGATTTGGCGGGCGACCTTAGTCACCATCGTGCAGACTTCTGAACGTTTTAAGGTATAGGACATATAAAGGCCCTGTAGGGAGTAGACGCCCTCGCTGATGCTGTCGGCGTTGACGTTTAATGATCTGCTTTAGATACGCAGTTTCCATCTGGCGGTGGTCCCGACAATATCTATCTCTGGTGCATATGCGTGAGCGTAGGCTGCGGTGGCAATTGCCGCGCCGGCCCCTTGGGACTGTCCAAACAGCCTCTGGTACCGCAATAAACAAGCTGGCTTTGGGTATGGCCCAAACGCGCAGGCCACGGTGGTGCTATGTGGTGATGGGTGCTTAGGGTCCTGCCTGCGTGGCAATCCATTTTTCGACCTGTTCGCGCAGCAGTGCCAAAGGCATAGCGCCATTCATGAGCACCAGTTCATGAAATTCCCGTACATCAAATTTGTCGCCCAATTCAGCCTCGGCTGTTGCACGAAGATCGAGCAGGGCCATCTGCCCGGTCTTATACGCGGTTGCTTGGCCGGGTATCACTACGTAGCGCTCGATTTCTCGGGTGACTTCGTCTTCGGTCATGCCCGTATTGGTGACCATGTAGTCAATGGCCTCTTCACGGCTCCAGCGCTTAGCGTGCAGGCCCGTGTCCACGACTAAGCGTACGGCACGAAACATCTCGGCCTGTAGACGTCCCAAATCACCGAGGGGGTCATCGTCATACAAGCCCATATCGGTTTTGGCAATGCGCTCTGAATACAGTGCCCAGCCTTCTGTAAAAGCGGTAAACGGTGACAGCTTGCGCAGCATGGGCACGTCTTCAATGAGTTGTGCCGCAGATATTTGAAAGTGATGGCCGGGAGAGCCCTCGTGAATCATGAGGGTGGGCAGCTTCCAGCGGGGGTTGTCAGCGGTATCTTTCAGGTTGATATAAAACCGGCCTGGCCGTGAACCATCGAGAGCGGGACCGCTGTAATAGCCACCGGGTGAGGCGTCCTCTCTTTCAGGGGCCACTCTAATAATGTCCAGCGGCTGTGGCGGAATGGTAATAAAGAACTGGTCAGCCTGAGCCAACACCTTGGCGTCGAAGGCCTTTAGGTATGCAATCATTTCCTCACGACCTGCGTCGGTATTAGGAAACTGTTGGCTGAGATCTTCCATGACCACCTGCACGCGCTTGCCCAGGGCACCCTCAGGCACGCCTTGAGCATCCATAATGGCGTGCATTTCAATAGCAATCCGCGCAACTTCGGCGAGTCCGGTATTGTGAATCTCTTCGGGACTGTAATCGGTAGAGGTACTCGAAAGCAGGCGGTCTTTATAAATGGCTTCGCCGTCGGGTAAACGCCAAACCCCGGCATCGTGATTAGCCGTTAGGGCCATGTCTTCAAAGAGGGCAATAATGGCCTCGTAGCCAGGAATCACGGCTTCGCTCACAACCGCTTCGGCCGCGGCCTGAAGCTGGGCCCGGCTGTCGTCGTCGTCGTCGAGCTCCTCTACCGACGCTAAGCGCTCGGGTAATGAGGTGACTAGAATATTTTCCGCGACGCCGCCCGCGACGAATTTACGCATGCCAACCAGAGCACTTTCGATAATAAAGTCGGGGGGTACCACGCCATGGTCACGATCATCGATCACGCGCTCGCGACTTTCTCGTAATACGCGACCAAACTCTTTCAGGCGCGCTACATAACGCTCGGCACTGCGACGGTCGATGATGGCATGGGTGTCAGTGAGAAATTCGGGCAGGTTTACGGTAACGCCGCCCAGCTGGTTAATGCGGTAGCCGCTGTATTCTCGCTCCGATTGCCTGAGTACATCGTCGAAGAACCAGGCAGCGATTTGCCAGCTCAGTAGCTCTTGCCCCTCGAGGCCTTCAGGGCCATAGGCATCGAGCCCGGCTCGGGCCTGCCTCAGAGTTTCCAAAGACTCATCTTCACCGGCCTGAGTGTAGTCACTCAATTTGCCACTGTGAAAATCAAGGAAGGTGTTATCGATAAGGCCAATGCTGGTGAGCAATTCTGGGGAATCAGTGGCCAGTTGCAATGATACTTTGTTGACGTAGTTGTTGACGCCCACGGGGGTAATCCAGAACCAAAAGGCGGCGCCCGTGGTAACAGTGATAACCAGTAATAGGATGCCAATGGCAATTCGCTTGAAAAGGCGCATATTGGGACTCAATTTGAAAAAATGCAGAATACCACAGCGCTACACTGGTGAGTATCAGGGGTATTTTGACCTGGTACTTGAGCGCCTCCTTTTGTTGCTCAGGTAAAAAAGGGCACAGATGGGGAATCACGCTGTGAGGTATAGGACATATAAAGGCCCTGTTGGGAGTAGACGCCCTCGCTGATGCTGTCGGCGTTGACGTTTAATGATCTGCTTTAGATACGCAGTTTCCATCTGGCGGTGGTCCAGTAAATGCGGTCTGCAAAAAAGGCATTGAATCCACAGTTGAAGCCAGTACCACTTGCCGATGATTCAAGTCGGGATAGTAATGGGCTTGCACGCGACTGCCTGCCTGACACAGTCCCATTACGAGCGCTGTCTGCATTCTAGGTGGCGTATCACGATCTTTACCGCCCGTGCCGATAAAAATAGGTACCGAAAGGTCCAGGCGGGGATAGCCCATCGCGCTAAACGCCGCGACGAGGGCTTCAGAGGGGGATGCCTTGAAAGCCTGGTTGTAGGTCAGTTGTGCATCTCGCACTTGCGCCTTAATGTCCTTGTAACATGTATTGGCAACGCGCTCTGCGAATGGCAGTGCTTTATTAGATACGTAGTTATGCATTCGAAACCCCGGTTGCTCCAACTGCACGAGTGTCATAGCCAGAAAAGAGTAGCCCAGAAAAGGGTCTGGTTTGTCGGGCTCGCGAATGCGCTCGAGCGCTGCAATAGCACGTGGCGTGAAATAGGGCGGACCAGTGGCGATGACCCCGACAATATCTATCTCTGGTGCATATGCGTGAGCGTAGGCTGCGGTGGCAATTGCCGCGCCGGCCCCTTGAGACTGTCCAAACAGCCCCACCTTCTGGCTGACAGGAAATCCGGCGCGCTGCACCGCGGTAATAGCATCTAGGTTGCTATACGCTGCTGGCCGCGTGGCGAGGTAAGGGTGCGTACCTTTTGTGCCAAGACCCTGATAATCAGAGGCTACAACCGCGTAACCTTGGCTCAAAAATCGGTTGAGATAAGTTTCATCTTGGGCTTGCCGCCCGTCCCACGAGGGTGCACAGCTATCGGCAATACCCACCGTGCCGTGAGTCCAAGCCATCAGCGGCCAGCCACCCTGTGGCGCGTCTCCCGGTGGTAAATACAAGGCGCCAGAAACAGGAATAATTTCGGTGCCAGTTAAGCCATCTGTGGCGCTATATAAAATACGTAGGTTCACGCCCGCCTTATTAAGTGACTGACTTTCTCCCAGTGACTCCTGCCTTAAAAGCACACCGGCGCTGTGGGGCATCGGCTCATTGAAAACATAAAAGCTCGATAATTCAATATCGCCCAGCGTGAATGGATCATAGCTGTCGGCGAGCTCGGCTGACCAAGTTGTGTGGTTAAAAGTAAGTGCAGCCAAAATAAGGGGGAAAGTAAGTCGACGCATATTGTTTTTATCCTGCAAAAGCGTTTGTCATAATTAGCGTCAAATTGCCGCTAACGCTAAGATTTTTGTTTGTTTATAGTCAGCTTTACCGTTCACGGCCCTAGGGACGTACTCAACCTGAATATAGTGACGCGGTGCTTTGTAATCTGCTAGTGCACTGCGTACGTGCGCCTTTATTGCCGAGGTCGTGACGGCAATATTTCCTTCAGTTGAAAATACCGCGGCCACAGCGTCGCCAAATCTGTCGTCCGGTACGCCCACAACTAAGCAGTCAAATACTGCACTGTAGGTCTTAATAGCCTCTTCTACCTCCTCAGGATAAATCTTCTCTCCACCACTATTGATACAGTTAGAGCCGCGGCCGAGTAGGTTAATTGTTCCGTCCTCGTTCAGTGTTGCATAGTCGCCGGGCACGGAATATCGAACGCCATTGATAACCTTAAACGTAGCTGCACTTTTACTTGCATCCTTGTAGTAACCGATGGGAACCATGCCGCTATTACAGATTAGGCCAACCTCACCCGAGCCGGGTGTCACAGCTCGCCCGTCATCGGTAAAGACGTGAGTGGTCGGCGCAAGCTGAAACTTGCCGGTTTTGTCATGATCTATCGTTCGGCGACTCGATATAGAGGTACCCATGCTGCCCTCAGTGGAGCCCATGCTGTCAAAGATAATAACGTCGAGATGTTCGAGTAATGCCTTCTTGGCTTCAGCACTAAACATGACACCCGAGGAGTTCACCATTTGCATTTTCGACATGTCATAGGGCCGTTGATTCGCTTTTGCCTGCGTTAGCGCGCTAGCGATAGGCTTGGCGAACACATCTCCGACGATGACGATTTCATGGGTTTGTGTATCTTCAATGGTTTTGAGTAGTGAGTCAGCGTCGAATTTACGGTTATCGACAAGTACCACTTCACCGCCCAGCGAGTGCGGTATGACTACGCCAACCCACATGCCGGTACCATGCATCAGCGGGCAGGCCGGCAACGAACGCGGACTTCGGCCAGTTTCTGCCAGCTTTTTAATAATGGGGATCAGTCCGCTGGGTGAATCGGGGAAGTCCAGCTTGCGAAGTTGCATCGATTTGCCAATCAGCGCTGAGATAAAAGTATGATGGTCGTACATCACCCCTTTGGGTAAACCTGTGGTGCCTCCGGTATAGAGCATATAAATATCGTCACCCGAGCGAGTGATTCTTTGCATTGGTGTTGTCGCTGCAATGACTTCTTCGTAGGGCAGCGCTCCTTCTAGATGCTCGTTACTGCCGTCATCAATCTCGATGAAAAGTGTTGTCGTTTTGAGTTGATCTCGAATTAACCGGAGGCGCGGAGCAAATCCGGCCTCGAATACAATCGCCTCACTGTCTGAGTTATTCAAAACGTGCGCAAGCTCAGACTCGAGATAACGATAGTTAACATTAATGGGCACTAAACGCGCTTTGAAAGCCGCGTATTGCGCCTCCAAATACTCATTTCTATTGTGCGAGTAGATGGCAATTTTGGCGCCAGTTTTAAGCTTGGCCGCGACAAATATTTGTGCCAGCCTCGCCGCTCTATCATCATAAGCGCGCCACGATAGAGATATGTCGTTATATCTGACTGCCGGCGAATCGGGTGTGGCGTCGCAGACACTTTCCCAGACATTGGCTAAATGCCACTCATTATTGTTATTCACTGTCTAGACTCCAATCAGTGAGGACGGGTTGTCCAGTCGCCAAATTCAAGCGCTAACTGGCGCTCGAATTCGATTTCATGTCGCGAAAAGACACGCCTTTACTTGCATCGAGTTCCCTGGGTAACTGCAGCACTTTTTCAGCAATAATGTTGCGCTGAATTTGATCTGTGCCGCCACCAATAGAATTCATATAGGCTTTGGCGGCGTCGAAATTGGCATTCGCTGAGTCTAGAGCACTGTCACCGTCTAAAATTGCCTCTGCGCCAAGTAAGTCGGTTGCGATCGCGGCTTCTCCATGTTGAATGCGCGACATCGCCAGTTTGCTGAGGGACATAAGGGATATTCCGCCGCTTGATTGCATCTCTTCCTTAGCGCGTTCGTTATTCAGCTTATTGACTTCACGATACGCGATTGCCTGAGCAATGCGCTGACGAAATATTGGCTCATCGAGGTGCCCGGTGCGCTCTGCGAGGGCAATCAAAGGATGCACGCCTTCGTTGGCGGCACCTCTTTTTCGCTCGGTTATTCCTTGCCCCATGATCAAGCGCTCGTAAGCGATTGCGGTCTGAAATGATCGCCACCCTTCGTTCAGATCGCCAATGACAAAGCGGCGGGGTACTCGCGCGTCAGTAATAAAGACCTCATTAAACTTAGACTCACCTGTAATCTGATTAATAGGGCGTATTTCAACGCCCGGTTGCTTCATAGGAAACAAGAAAAAGGTTAGGCCTTGGTGCTTTGGAACGTCCCAGTCGGTGCGCGCCAGAAGCATTCCATAGTCTGCAGATACGGCGTCTGAAGTCCAAACTTTTTGACCGTTGATGACGAATGAATCGCCGTCTAACTCTGCCCGGGTTCTGACACCCGCTAGGTCAGAGCCGGCATTTGGCTCTGAATACAGTAAGCAGCAAATTGGCCCTGTCAACAGCTCGGGTAGCATCTCCCGCTTGAGTTCTGTATTACCCATCTTCGATAGCGTAATAGCACCGAGATGGTAACGATCACGCCCGGTACCGGGTGCCTTTCGGGCTTGAAATGTCCGCTCTATTAGCACACTTTGCTGCATTGTTAGGCCCAGTCCAAACCACTTTTTGGGCCAGCTGGGTACGCAGTATCCTGCATCTAAAACCTGCTTTAACCACGACCGCTCGTCGTACTCTGTCGCGTTGATGGGCCTTCGGTTTGCTGTATCCCAATGCACGTCCAGCCAATCGTTGACCGCATTCTGCAGCGCTTGGTTAGTGCTCTCTTGTGTAATGGTTGTCATGCCGCTGTCTCCAGAGCCTTAAGATAGTCTTCTCGGTGCTTGTCCGCGCCGCCAAGCATTGGCAGCATCGCGCGGGAGCGACGCCAGTAGAGGTGGGCAATGTGCTCCTGAGTGTAGGCAATGCCGCCGTGCAGTTGAATGGCCTGTGCGGCAACCTCGCGAAATACATCGGTGCAGACAAAACCTGCTAGCGCTACTGTACGAGCTACCTCCAGCTTCTCTTCGTCGATTGCTTCGGCTGCCGCCAGTGCAGCACTGGTGGCTGACTCCACCTCAAGAAACAGATCCGCGGCCATATGTTTTAGCGCCTGAAAAGAACCAATAGGTCGGCCAAATTGGTAACGCGTTTTCAGATACTCAATAGTTATCTCAAAGAGCGCTCGAGCCGCACCGGCCTGCCAAGCCGCCAACGCTGCGACACCGCGTAATCGCGCCTGCTCAAGATCAGTCTCGGTCAGCGCGTTTAGTTCGATCGCAGCGGCGTTTTCGAAGCACACGGCGCACGGCCTCAATAGCGGGTCGTTAGCTTGCTGGGCAGTACACACAACGTTTGCGTGTGTTGGCACGATGAAGACCTTTATTTGGTCATCAACGGTAATACCAATCAAAATAAAGTCAGCTGTTGCAGCGTTCAAAACGAGTGAGACGGTTCCGGAAATCGTGTGATCCGCATGAATGGTCAAGTTGTGACGAGAGTCCTGTAACGGGACAAAAGGCGCATTTCCGCCTATCGCAACAATCGACTCTCCCGAGACAACATTTTCAATGATGTGTTTCAGGTGGGTATTACTTGAACAAGCGGTTAGCAGCCCGGTACCGATGACACAGCTATCGAGAAACGGCATAGGGTTCAGCGCACGACCGAGCTGACTGCATACCATTTCGACATCCTTGGCGCCACCGCCGGCGCCGCCGAACACCTCGGCTGCAGCGATCCCCGTTAATCCCATCTCGCAGATCTGGCGCCAAAGTTTAGGGTCGTATCCTTGGCTAAAATCAATGCCACGGCGCAAGGTAGCTTCATCTGCTTCTGCAATAAGAAACCGAGACAAGCTTTCTCGCATCGCACTCCGATCATCTTCATGAAGGCTTTTCAACACAATGCTCCTGGCTCTGCTCGAGGCACAAAATATACCGGTATAAATAATTATCCGAACAACTGTTCGGCTTTGGTGTAAGGTACCTTAGGTGAGAAAGGAGATCAACATGACAAAGCAAGCGAGCAGAGAGTCTTTACCTCGCGATGTGGCAGTAATCCGTAGTGCAAAAAAAATACGCCGTACGCCACAACAAACGCGCGCTATTACTAGTCGCGAAAATGCGATTGAAGGTGCAAAAGCAGCACTTGAGCAATATGGCTACGCTAAGCTGACCATGCGCAATGTCGCCGCGATATCGAAGGTCGGCGTAGGAACCATCTACGACTATTTTCCCAGTAAACATGCAATGTTGCATGAACTTCTCCAAGCGCGACTGTCGCTAAGACTGCAGATTTTCGATGATACTTATGCGGCAATTTCGGCGAATGCTTCCGTCTCTAGCTTCATCCATAGCTATTTAGAAACAATGGGCGCAAGCGGCTTGTGGTCGAAATACGATATGGAGTTACAGCGGGCTGCCGATGAAGACGACGATATGCAAAAGCTTTTAGACTGGCATCACGAGCAGACCCAGAAGCGCTATGTTGATGCACTGCTTGCGGCGGGTTCACCGTGGCCTCAGAAGGATCTAGAGTTAGTTGCCGATTACCTACTGACTATTGCCACACAGTTTGAGTATGGCCTGGCCGTGTCGAGCAATGCGTACCCGCAGAAAGTCACTTCGTGGTTAATCCGGAAGACTTTCTTGAGCATCATTCGAGATACCTTGCTCAAAAAACCACAACGTTGGCTATAACGTCGGGTTTCCGCTAAATATTATGGGGGCCAAAAATCGGACCGTATAATTTAAAATAGAGGTAAGCGAGGCCGAGATAGCAGAACTCGACATGGCGTCTACCCAGCTTCTCCTCATTAATCCAAAAGCAGGTGCTGAGCCTAGCACCTTAAGTTTTGTCGGCACAGTTGGTACGTATCAGTTGACGATCAATCAGCAACGTAACCCGGATACCCTGGTTCGAGGATGATAATGGTTTTTTGTCCCACGGGCAGATCGAAGGTATCGATCACTATCGCATCTTCATCACCGAGATTCGCAGCGGTCATGGGCGTACGAGGGGGCATGTAATAACACGTACCTGCCGGATTTTCTGTTGGCTCCTGCCCTTCTACAAAGTCTGTAAGCGTACCCGAGATCACGCAAGTCCAACCGCCAAAATCATGCATGTGAATGCCAACCCGTGTCCCGGCAATTCGCACTCCATTGTGAATGACCAAACGACTACCGTCAGCGGTTATTGTATCTAGCATCGGAAAGAGATTTTCCAGCGGTGCGGGTATGCCCGGTGGTATTTCGCCATTGATGGTGGTCACAGGTTTGTTAACAATTGACTCAGCAGACACGTTTAAACTGAACAAACTGAACAAACTGAACAAACTGAACAAAGCCAGCGTTACGTTTTTATTGCTGTACATATCGTTTCTCCTTTCTCGCAAAGCGTAGGCGGGTTGCTCTCACAACCCCGCAGTGTATTGCCAGGCAGTCTATTGGAAATAACAAGCTATGTCGGTTAACCACAAACGATTTATTGCGCCCCACCAAGCTGCCAGTGTTCAATAAATCTCGGTCTCCGTAATGACACCTAGATAAATGCACTCTTTCCAACATTGACCAGCCGCGTTCCCGCTGCTTGGCTCATAAGCACGGTCGACATCCATTCAACCACCGAGTCGGGGCGACCTTCACGCACAGTACCAATGGGTTCAATACCTATTCCGCCCCGCAAAAGCGCAATATTGAGATTTTCTTGCTCGTAATAGCCCAGCGCTGCCGCCGCGCTGGCTGATCAGTTGAACCAACTCCTCTAGCTCGCCTTTGTCCGGTGCTTTGGCGCGCTGAAAGCGGGGCGGTCTGTTGTCGCGATGCACATAAACGCCATCCAGAAACAGGATGTGAAAATGTACAAGGTGAATTGAGAAGGTGAGACCGCGCAGCGGTCGAGTAGCTGGCCTGGGCCATGCGCAGCAGCGAGAGAAGGTGCCCTGGGGGATATTGAGGTTTAGAGCAGAACCGAAGCGCTGGATCAGAGTCACTGCACCGGTAGTCCCGTCCTTGAGCCGGTACCCAGCTTTGTGGATCGCCTGACCGTTCAGGTGGTGAGTGCCAACGTTAAAATATACACGGTTCGGGTTTTTGGCGTCGCTACTTGAGGCAAAAAAAAGCCCAGCATAAGCTGGGCGATTACTGAGTAGCGTATTAGAAGCTCATACCGACCGTCAAACCGTAGGTGCGAGGCTCAAGAATAAACTGGTTGGTAAAAAGAGCAGACACTGACGATGTCAAGTAGCCACCAGTAATGTTGTCATCATCAAGGATATTGCGCACCCATAACTCGGCGTACCAGTTATCACCCATCAGCCGAGCATTGGCATTCCACATTGACCAGTCTTCAATCTCGGTAGACGCACTATTGAAGTTTGTGGTGTACATCTTGTCCTGCCAGTAATAGTTGGTTTGCATATTCATCGGCATGCCAGCTATTTCTGTGCGGTAAATTGCGCCAATGTTATAGTTGAGCTCAGGCGTCAGAGCAATCTGATTGCCCTTTAGATTCTGCCGATAGCCCGCACAAGGGTACGGTGCCGGCTGGTCACATTGGCTGTAATCAACCGGTACCAAGTTGCCACTTCCATCTTCGTAAGGGGTGATGAAGTTGACACCGTTTACGCTAACAACGCCTTCGGTAGTTCCGCGAGCGTTCGGATCAGCCGTATCGACGGTATTATATTCGCCGATCTCAGCGTTTACCCATCCGACGTTGGCGGTTAATTCAAGCTTGTCAGTAGCTGCCCAGCGGAACTCACCTTCGAAACCTGTGATTTCAGCATCACTATTTTGATTGAGTGAAGTCACGGAAACAATCTTAGATTGCTGCATGTCCTTGTAATCATAGTAGAAAAATGCGCCGTTAAACTGAGCGGCACCATCCATGAAGGTGGTTTTTAGACCAATCTCGATCGCGTCAACAAACTCAGGTTTGAAGCCTAGGTTTGCTGGATCACCACCCGCCGCGGGATCAGCCAGATCATCATCAACTGAGATAGGGTTCACGCCACCTGATTTAAAGCTACTCGAAAGTGTGCCATAGACCATTGTCTGGTCGCTGACAATGTACGTGGCATTGAACTTCCAGCTAAATTCTTCCTGATCATACTCTGGGAAGCCGTAGGCATTGTTTGTAGGATCGAGCGGTGGAAGGTCTGCAAATGTCGAGTAAATCGTACGCTGCTTACTTTTCTTTTCCTCCTCTGAGTACCGAGCGCCGAAGGTAAGACTTAGCGTATCACTGACATCGTAGTAGAGTTCACCAAATATGGCTTTTGCGTCTAGCTCATACAACCGGGTATCGTTTTCATAACCATGCATGTGTGGATCAACTTCGTCATGCGGGTTTGCGGCTCCAAAGGGCGCTGGGAACACACTTGGGTTAATGGGCAGCACTTGTGATGGGAACGCTAGCCCGGCGTTTCGGACTACGTAGCGGTTACGACCCTCATAGTCGAGCATGAAGGCACCTAGCATAAAGTTAAGATCACCGTCATAGTCAGATTGTACTCTGAACTCGTGCGACCAACCCTCGTTACTTGAAAACGACTCATCAGCTCCATACTGACTGCCCGTATAGATCAACGTCCCATCAGGTAGCAATACCGGCACACCTTGCCCATAGCCACCTAGTAATGCGCTGTTTCCCGCCCAAATGCCTACCCCTGCACCTGGCGCAAGTTCGACCATGAAAGGTTTGACACCCGTAATTCCAGCGCCACCGGCGATAGCTGCAACGGTCGCTGGATCGGTACCCGCTGATGGATCAAGGCCGGCTAATGAATACACTAACGCGCCCCATTCGCCTTCCGAGAGCGCGGTAGCGTTGCCCAAGTCAACAAACGTATCCAGTGTTGGCTGCCAATTCGCTGTAGCGACGCCCTTCTCATAATCTTCTGTTGACGAGTAACCCGTCTCTGTATAACCCGTTGACCAGTTGTAGGTCAGATCGCCGGCCTTATGTGAGATCTGGAATTGAAACATTTCTTCTTCAGCGAAGTACGTAGGGTCGTAATCCATATTTACCGTTCGGCGATCATCTGGATTATTATCGAACAGGAAGTCTGTCGGTGAAAAACGGGTTGTGCCAGCCCCTACGTTGGCCAGTAGGGATGCATTGTTAGGATTACCAATGCCAAACAGTGCTGCCTGACCCAGCAATCCCTGAACGCCACTGTTAATAGCACCAATGGTATTCATTAGTGAGCCACTAATGCCGCCAGCCGTGTTTGCAACGCCGTAAGTGCTTTCGCCCGGTAAGCAACCTAAAATGCCATCAGGGTCAGTGTTACACGCCTGCTTTTGAGAGCGCATGCGCGAGTCATCTTCTTCAAACGTGCTGTACATGAAATTGATCTGGGTATTCTCAGAGGCATCCCATGTTAAAGAAAGGCGTCCTGACCAGAGGCTTCGGTCGTCTACATCTCCACCGGTGAACTCGTTTTTGGTGTAACCATCACGGTCAAGCGCCATGCCCGTTACACGCAGTGCCAGCGTATCACTCAGCGGTGCGTTAATCATGAACCGACCTTGTGTGGCGCCGTAGTTACCTACGGTGCCATCGAGACTAGCCGAAAACTCCGTTGGGTCAGCTTTTGCGGTAATCAGGTTGATTACGCCACCGGTTGTATTTCGCCCATAGAGCGTTCCTTGTGGTCCTCGCAGAACCTCGACACGCTCCATATCTAAAAATTGCGTCTCGAAAATTCGAGTCGACACCTGATAAATGCCATTAACGTGAATGCCCACCCCAGAATCGCCAAAGGTGCCTACGGCACCAGATCCAATGCCACGAATACGAATGTCGCCTGCGGTAAAGTTACCTTTTGTCTGGGTAAGATTGGGGACAGAGAACTGCATTGCCGACGCATCGTTAATCAATTGGGAGTCGAGCTGCTCCTGCGAAAACGCAGAGACCGCAATGGGAGTGTCTTGAATCGATGCCTCAATTTTGTTGGCGGTTACAATCACTTCTTCAAGCTGCTTAGCAACCGTGCCAGGGGCCATAAGGGTGAGTGAGCCGGCCAGACCGACTATGATTGCTGGGTTTGAATATCGCATTGTCTCTCCTACATTTTTTTATTGTTGTACAGATAGGGCAACGTTTTGATCGCACTCTTCTAACCTACTCCTTAAAAAATTGATCGACAACCCCTAGTTTTTAGGTTAAGTCAGACAAAAGGTTTATGGTGAGCAGATCTCCTCATGGATGCGAGCCACCAGGCCTGAAAAGATCGCGAGCAGCTGGTCTATCACCCTGAAATCTTACCGGCATCAGTCATCGAACAATTCACATCCGTCCATTGCTGAACTGTAGAACGCAGAGAGCCTAGCCAGACTTTTTCAGTGGCGTTTTTGCTGATTTGGAGTCGTGGATTCGCCTCCTGCGAAAAGAGGCAATGCCCCCCAGGGCACCCTCTCTTGATGCGGCGCATGGCGCAGGCCAGCTTCTTGACCGCTGCGCGGTCTCACCTTTTCAATCCACCTTGCCTTAGGTGGCGCCCTGGGAGGAGGTGTGAGTAACGGGAGGGTTGGAATGTCCTGTTCCCTCTCTCGAAGATGAGCCAGGATCCTGTCTATGATGTTCTGATCCTCAATACGCGCAATGACTTTTAATGACCCGCCACACCGGTCGCGACCTTTTGACTGATTGGGTCGGCAGCAAGCGGAAGAAACCTAACGGCTTTTCCTTGTGGTGAGGGGCATGGAGGCTGAGACCAAGCTAATGCCGAGATTGCTGGTGGGCTAACTCGTGGTCAGAGGTGAGGTCGGTTTAATCGTCGCTGGATTACCCTCTGTCAGGGTAAGAAAGGGGGCGGTCTCAAGATGATCTCAATTTGAAATTGACCAAAAAAGACCAGATTTTCACAAGCTAAAAACTGCGCTAAGCCGATGAAATATGTAAGAAAAGTGCTTGAAATAAATGGTAGCTACGGGCGGACTTGAACCGCCGACCCCAGCATTATGAATGCTGTGCTCTAACCAGCTGAGCTACGTAGCTAAAAAGTCTCGCCTGAACGAGGGTGGCGAATTTTCCAGAATTCGCCACTGACTGTCAAGTCAGGAGTTAAATTTCCGCTGTTTACTGGTACAGTTCCATTTTATCTGCCGTGAAGACGACATGATTGCATTTCTATTGAGATTGTTTGGCGCGAAAGCCCAGCCTATTGCCCTCGATACCCAGCTTATTCAGCGTTTTACTGAACTTAAGTTGATGGCGCCGGCACAAGTCGATTACTTAGTTCGGCATGAATCCGTGCAGCAACATAAAGTGGGTCATATTATTGACCTAGTTGACGCGCCCTACAGGCTGTTTTTACTAGATGGGCTGGTAAAGTTGCGCTCGAACGATGGTGCCTTGCGGTTTATCGATGCCAAGAACCCACCTTTTCCGCCGTCGTTAAATTTGGGTTTTGGTGACGTTGAAAGCGCCCAATGTATGACTGCAACGGCTATGTTTCGTGTACCGCTATCACTATTAAACACGCCGGCCCGTAGAGCGGCCGCCGCGATTGAAACTGTGGGTATTCGGGTAGAAGAGATAACGGAGACTGTTGTTGAACAGCAACAGAATTTTGACAGCAAGCTCGTCTCCGAAATTTATAACGAATCACTCAACGATAGGCTCGAGCTCCCGAGTCTGCCGGATCTTGCTCTGAGTGTACGTAAAGCGGTGAACGACCCAAAAAGTGATGCAGAGACCATAGCGCGTCTTATTCAGATGGACGTATCACTGACAGCCCGCCTTATACAAATTGCCAATGGCCCCTTTTATCGTGGTATGGAACAGATAAACACCTGTTCACAGGCTGTTATGCGCATGGGGCTAGACACCACGCGCGATATCGTCACAAGTTTGTGCCTAAAAAATGTATTTCATTCCAAAGATCCAAGATTATCTGTTCGCTTGCGAGCGCTGTGGGTACATAGCACTCGTGTGGCAGCCATCAGCAGCGTTTTGGCCCGTCTGATACCCGGAGTAGACCACGAGCGGGCATTGCTGGCAGGGCTGTTACATGACATCGGGGTGTTAGCGATTATTCAGAATGTGTCACGCTTTGATGCTGGGCGATATAGCGAGGATGAACTAGATCTGGCGATAACGCGTTTGCGTGGCGAAATTGGTAGCGCGGTATTAAGGAAGTGGAACTTTGATCAAGACTTGATCGATGTCGCCTGGTCGATCGATGATTATCAGCGCTTGGGTCAGCATGAGGCTGACTTGTGTGATGTGGTACAGATCGCGCGAATACACGCGTGGTTTGGCACGTCCAAAGCCTCGCAATGCCCGCCATTACTGTCATTGCCCGCCTTTCAGCGGTTGCCACTAGACGCCGTAGGTCCAGATGAGAGCATCGCCGCGCTACAGGCTGCGAAAGAGGAGATAAGCGAGGTATTGGCGCTCTTTTAGTCGATATTATTTGGGCTAAACATTGAATCGGAAGTGAATGACATCGCCATCTTTTACAATGTAATCTTTGCCTTCAAGCCGCCAGCGGCCCGCTTCTTTGGCGCCCGGTTCACCCTTGTATTGTATGAAGTCATCGTAGGCGATGACTTCTGCGCGAATAAAACCTTTTTCGAAGTCAGTGTGGATTACCCCCGCGGCTTGAGGGGCTGTGGCGCCAACCGGCACAGTCCACGCGCGGACTTCTTTTACACCCGCGGTAAAATAGGTCTGTAAATTCAGTAGCGTGTAACCCGCGCGAATTACACGATTTAGGCCTGGTTCCACCATACCCATTTCCGCAAGAAATTCGTCTTTTTCGTCATCTTCAAGCTCGATGATTTCCTCTTCGAGTTTATTGCAGATAGCGACGATTTCGGCGCCTTCTTCTGCAGCGAGCTGCCTTACTGCTTCGAGGTGAGGGTTATTCTCAAATCCATCTTCAGCCACGTTGGCGATATACATAGTGGGTTTTACAGTGAGCAAATGAAGCGTCTTAACTATCGCTTCCTCTTCATCTGTGAAAGTAACCGATCGAACTGGCTTGGCCTGATTCAGGTGCGGCAATAGCTTGTTCTCGAGTACCGCCTTGATAGCAATGGACTCTTTATCACCACCTTTGGCAGTACGAATTACTTTTTGTAATTGCTTTTCACAGCTTTCTAGATCAGCCAAGGATAGCTCGATATTGATCGTTTCAATATCTGAGAGTGGATTAATATGGTTGGCTACGTGAATGACATTTGGATCTTCAAAACAGCGAACGACATGTGCAATGGCATCTGTTTCGCGGATATTGGCCAGAAATTTGTTCCCAAGACCCTCGCCTTTAGATGCACCCGCAACGAGCCCCGCAATATCAACAAACTCCATTGTCGTGGACACTTCACGTTCTGGTTTGACGATCTCAGAGAGCAGGGTTTGACGAGGATCTGGAACGGGTACAACGCCAGCATTGGGTTCAATAGTACAGAAGGGAAAGTTCTGTGCTTCAATTCCTGCTTTTGTTAATGCATTGAATAGAGTTGACTTGCCTACATTAGGTAATCCGACAATGCCGCATTTAAAACCCATATTTAAATCTCCGTTTCGAGGCTCATTGGCCCGCTTTGAAACTGTGTAGTTGTGTCATGGCCTTGATGGCATCGCCACTGAGCAATAGCGGCAGTGCGGCAATTGACGCATCAATGCTGGCATCAATAGATATTCGATCATCGTTACTCGGTTTGGACAGTACCCAGCCGCTAACACGGCTTGCGTGCCCAGGGTGCCCTATGCCAACGCGGAGGCGGTGAAAGCCATTCTGGCCGCCCAGTGATGGAATGATGTCGCGTAGACCATTGTGTCCCCCGTGCCCGCCAGCTTGCTTAAAGCGCGCTTCTCCAGGGGATATATCGAGTTCATCATGCGCAATTAAAATTTCTTCAACCGCAATTTTATAAAACTGTGCAACTGCGGCGATCGATTGTCCGCTGCGGTTCATAAATGTCGTTGGCACCAATAAGCGCATATCGTGCCCATAGAGATCGCCTCGGCCTATAGCACCGAAAAATTTGCTGTCAGATTTGAGCTCAGTGCCCATTTGCCGCGCCAATTCTTTAACGAAAAAGGCACCCGCATTATGGCGGGTGCCTTCATATTCGGCGCCAGGATTGCCGAGCCCGACAATGAGTCGGATGCTAGGCATACGACTGTTTTACTCTGCGTCCGCTTCTGGTTTAGCTTCGCTCTCGCCTTCGTCTTCGTCGTCAGCATTTTTGCTTCCACGAGGCGCGATGATTGAAGCAATCGCCAAGTCATGATCATCACCTAGTGCCAAAGCCGTCGAAATGACACCTTCGGGTAACACTAAGTCTGACAAGTGGACAATGTCACCGAGGTCAACGTTTAGCATGTCGACTTCGATAAACTCAGGGATATCTTTAGGCAGACACTGTACTTCGACGTCGGTCGCTTGGTGTTGAACCATGCCGCCACCAACTTTGACACCTTGTGCTGTGCTCTCGTTGATAAAGTGCAGCGGTATGTTGACTTTAAGCACCTTATTAGCCTCGATACGCAAGAAATCTGCATGCATTGGGAAACCCTTCGCAGGGTGACGCTGCATATCCTTGAGGATGACGCTCTCGTGCTTACCATCAACAACGATGTCTAGGACCGACGTATAGAACACCTCGTTTTCGAGTTGCTTTACGAAGTCCTTAAGGATCAAGGTGACGCTTTCGGCTTCTTGACCGCCGCCATAAATCACTGCGGGCATTTTATTTTCATTGCGACGTAGGCGGCGGCTCGCACCTTTCCCTAGGTCGTGACGAAGTTCGGCTTGTATCTCAAAAGATTCAGACATGGTCTGTCTCCTATTTAAACACCACTTCGCTTGCGACCGGCTTGGTGGTGGGTGGGTTGTACGCTGCCCTTATTCGTCGAACAGCGCGCTTATGGATTCTTCGTTACTGACTCGACGGATAGACTCGGCGAGTAGATCTGAAATAGTTAACTGGCGGATCTGCTTGAGCGCGAGCGCCTCGGCTGATAACGGTATTGAGTCAGTGACAACTAGCTCATCGAGTTCTGAGTTGCGGATAGTACTTAAAGCATTACCCGACAACACCGCGTGAGTGCAATAGGCGACGACTTTAACTGCGCCACGTGCTTTCAGCGCGGTAGCCGCAGCACATAACGTTCCAGCAGTATCGACAAGGTCGTCAACTAAAATGGCGGTGCGGCCATCGACATCGCCAATTAAGTTCATGACCTGCGCTTCGTTAGCACGTGGCCGACGCTTGTCAATAATAGCCAGATCCGCATCATCGAGTTGTTTCGCGATTGCGCGAGCCCGCACAACGCCACCAATGTCCGGTGAAACGACAATTACGTTTTCATAGTTGCATTGGACGATGTCGCTATTCAGTATGGACGAGGCATAGACGTTGTCGACTGGGCAAGCAAAGAAACCCTGTATTTGTTCTGCGTGTAAGTCGACGGTTAAAACACGGTCTACACCCGCACTAACCATCATGTCGGCAACTAATTTGGCTGAAATAGGCACCCGCGCCGAACGCACTCGACGATCTTGTCGGGCATAGCCAGAGTAGGGAACGACCGCCGTGATGCGATTTGCTGAGGCTCGACGCAATGCATCGATGATCAGGAGTAATTCCATGAGGTGGTCATTGGTGGGCTGACAAGTGCTTTGTAAAACGAACACATCTTTACCGCGCACATTTTCATTGAGCTCAACCGTGATCTCACCATCTGAAAACTTTTTAACATTGGCCTTTCCAAGCGTTAGGTAAAGTCGCTCCGCAACGCGTTGCGCAAGCTGGGGGTTGGCATTAC
>CAWUXF010000037.1:0-5432 GCA_963926325.1 uncultured Luminiphilus sp.
TGCGCGGCTGGCCAATCTATGCCGGCGACCCCAATATGTGATGCGCCACCAGATCAACGGAGTGACTGGCCGCAAGCTTTTGGATTTCCCAACTGACAGAATTAACCTGCTGCGTGACCTTGGATCGGGACATTATTCTCCCGATCCAAGGTCACATGCGTTAGACAGAGTAGTCACGACAGCTGGGTGATCGGTTATCGTTTATCGTTTATTGAGATCGACTAAACACCACCCAGAAAACAGTCTGACGGTTAGTTTTGAGGTTGAGGGCTAACTGGAAGCGTTATGGGGAATAGCTGCCTGCACGATCTTATTCCACACCAGTCTGAAGGCGTCGATATCAGGGATTCTTCTATTTATTTATTTATGTATGTATGTATGTACGGGCACCCGCAACGCCGCAGATTTTTATGCTAACCCAAGCTCGACAGCGTATTCATCACGCATAATAAACTTTTGTAATTTCCCGGTAACAGTCATCGGGAACTCGTTGACCAGCTTAATGTGTCTGGGTATCTTAAAATGCGTGATCTGACCTGCACAATATTGTTGAAGCGCTTCGGGAGATACCGACTCACCGGCTCTTAATTGAATCCATGCAGCGACCTGTTCGCCATACTTTTCATCCGGTACACCAAATACTTGCACCTCCTGAATGGCCGGATGGCTATAGAAAAACTCCTCGACTTCTCTCGGATAGATATTCTCACCGCCACGGATGATCATATCCTTGATCCTGCCAGTAATTTTGACGAAGCCCTCTGAATCCATTTCGCCGAGGTCACCGGAATGTAGCCAACCCTCGGCATCAATAGTGTCAGCAGTGCGTTCCGGATCTTCCCAGTAGCCGTGCATGACGCCGTATCCACGCGCGCAGACCTCGCCAGTTTCTCCTATCGCCGCGGTCGCTCCATCCTCGCGTACGATTTTCATTTCCCAGTTGGTGTGTGGGCGGCCAACCGTGGTTACGCGTCGCTCGAAGGTATCCTCAATGGCGGTCATAGAGTTGATGGGACTGCATTCGGTCTGCCCATAGCCGATCACAATTTCGGTTAGATCCATTTCGCCGATTAAGCGTTTCATGAGTTCAGTAGGGCAGGTGGAGCCCGCAATAATACCGGTTCTAAGCGAACTTAGATCAAAGTCGCTGAAGTCGGGTAGATCCAGCTCTGCAAGAAACATGGTAGGGACACCATGCAGCGCCGTACATTTTTCATCCTGCACGGCCTGTAGCACAGATCTCGGATCGAATGCCTCGCATGGCAGAACCATAGTGGCGCCATGGGCAACACATGCCAGGGTACCTAGCACCATGCCAAAACAATGGTACATAGGCACAGGAATGCACAAGATATCATCGGCGCTAAAATGCATGCTGATACCAGAATAGTAGGCGTTGTTCAGTATATTGGTGTGAGACAGGGTCGCGCCTTTGGGTGTTCCTGTGGTGCCGCTGGTGAATTGGATGTTGATGTCGTGTGATGGATCTAAGGCTGCGGAAAGCGCTTCAAGCGTGCCGCGCTCAGCGTCACCACCCATGTCACAGACATGACTAAAGTTGAACATACCTGGCGTTGTGGTCTCACCCATTCGAATGACGGTTGTTAGGTGTGGCAGTTTCTCAGCAGCGAGTGCGCCTGGCATGCTGCTGTTCAACTCAGGTGCGAGTTCCTGCAACATCTTGAGGTAGTAACTGGTTTTGAAGCTTTCCGCGGCGATAATGGCTTTACAGCTGACCTTGTTCAGTGCGTATTCCAGCTCATATAGGCGATAAGATGGATTGAGGCACACCATGATGGCGCCGATTTTTGCCGTGGCAAACTGGGTCAGTACCCACTCGTAGCGATTGGGAGACCATATGCCGACGCGGTCGCCTGTATTGATGCCAAGGGATAATAATCCGGTTGCAAGCTTGTCAACTTCCTGAACAAATTCAGCATAGCTCCATCGAATATTTTGATGCGGCATGACTAAGGCAATATGGTCCGGGTCTCTTGCCACAATGGCATCAAGATGCTGTCCAATGGTGGTTTTGATTAATGCGGCCTTGTCGCCCGCATAGCGCGCTTCAGAAATACTCATGGGGTTATCTCGTTTTTATTGGCATTCAATTTTGACAATATTATAGGGGGCGTATTGTAAATTATCTCTAGGTTTGTACCCCGAAGTTGTTAAGGTTCACAAGTTATAATAAGCAAACTTATAGTCGTTGCAGGTATATTTTCAAGGAAATTTTATATGCATTCGACTAAAGGCTGCGAAGGTTGAAATGAATATCAAACGACATCAAGCACAGATAACCGGTGAGCTCATGAGCTTGCTGCTCACAGCGGATCCTAGTAGTGAATCGATATCTAAATACATTACTGATGGCAATATTTTGGTAGGTGAAGTGGAGGGGCAAACTGTCGGGGTTGCTGTGGTGAGTTTGCAAGATAACGTTGCTGAGCTAAGAAATATTGCAGTGGCGGAGGGTTACCAGGGCAGGGGTCTGGCCAAGCAGATGATTAGCGACGTAAAGAAACTGGCAAAGCGGTTGGGCGCAACGACGGTATTGGTTGGAACGGGTAATTCGAGCTTGTCCCAGTTAGCGCTATATCAGAAGTGTGGCTTTAGGATGCACCGTATCGACGTTGGGTATTTTGGGGAATATCCAAGCCCAATCTTTGAAAATGGCATTCGCTGCTTAGATCGTATCTTGTTGTGTGCTGACTTATAATATGGGGAGGTTCTTACGGGTTTGTAACGTCGCTTCCTGGGTTGATTATAGAATTATGACGAGATGTGCACAGGCAAAATTAGCTGGCCATATGCGGCCTGTTAAAGTGTTCATGAGCATTAGCGAGGCCATGTTTTTACTAGATTTAAGAGGGCTAGGGGACGTAATCTTCCGTGCGAATCAATTTGTGATAACTGTGGTTTGTCTGTTGACGCTTACTGTGAGTTCTTTGGTATACGCCGAATTGGCAACGACACCAAATAGTGAAATACCGCGAGCGTTGCTAAATTCGCTGGATGAGGAGGCGGTGAGGCTCAGTGGTAGTGACATCCTGCTGACCTTCAAAAATGTGCGTGATGATGCCGAGGTACAGAATGTAGCGGGAACTCGCGCGGTTAATTACTGGTATGCCAACGGTCGATTTATTAGTCGCTGGCGTAATGTTAATGATGCTGGTGAGGTTGGCGGGGTATGGCGTGTAATCGACGACCAGCGTTGCACTACTATTATCATCGAAACGCCAAAGTACTCAGGTAAGGAGCAATGTGGCAAGATATTTCGCCAAGGTGAAAAGTATCTCTCATTAAATCCTGATGGCAGTATTCATGGGGTTCATTCGCTCACACCGTTATTGAAATCTATGGATTGAAACTGCTGTCGAGTCAAGATTGCCTGATATCTTGGTCTTGATAGTCATCGCGACTAATGGCGAGTAATGGCGAGTAATAGCGAGATAGTGTGCGGTGTTCAGATAATGCTCAGATGACCAGCCCGAAATTTTTGATGTTCAACACAAATTGTAATTAACGGTGGTACATGGCGTTGTGCCAAATAGCAATGCGCCCTAGGATACAAAAGCATCAACGTTAGGGTCGTGCTTTACTATCGGCCAGTCGCGCCTATGCGCATTATAAAGGTGGCTCACAATGGATTTAAATAATGCACAGCTCATGATGGCTATAGGTCTGGAATACGCCCAAGCCACTGTCATTGCGCTACTGATTTTTGTCGCCGGTCGTTGGCTGGTGAATCGTGTGGTCGCGCTTGTAGAGCGTCTGATGTTAGCTCGTGCAACGGACGAAACGCTGGTGAAGTTTGTCTGCTCAATTTTGCAATGGCTCGGTCTGTTGTTTGTTGTTATTGCTGCCCTGAGTCACTTGGGGGTTGATACAACTTCACTGGTCGCACTGGTCGGTGCGGCGGGCTTGGCGATTGGCTTGTCATTACAAAACTCCTTGGGGAATTTAGCGGCGGGGGTATTGTTGATTATTTTTAAGCCGTTTAAGAAAGGCGATTTTATCGATGCTGCTGGTGCGATGGGCACTATTGAGAGCATTAGTATTTTTACAACGGTGATGACCACCGCTGATAATAGAGAGATCACCGTTCCTAACGGTGCGATCATTGGCGGTAACATTACCAACTTTTCAGCGCGTGCCACGCGCCGAGTGGATATGGTGTTTGGTATCTCTTACGGCGATGATTTACGTCATGCAAAAGCTATCCTTGAAGACATTATTGGTGCAGATCCGCGCGTACTGGCAGAGCCCGCGCCGGTCGTTATGGTCGGTGAGCTCGCTGACTCTAGCGTCAACTTCTTAGTCAGGCCTTGGGTTAATTCTGAGGATTACTGGCAGGTCCTTTGGGACACAACAGAAACGGTAAAACTGCGTTTTGATGAGGTAGGAATAAGTATTCCATTCCCTCAGGTTGAACTACATATGCAGACCACAGCGA
Source organism: uncultured Luminiphilus sp. (assembly GCA_963926325.1). GTDB lineage: Bacteria > Pseudomonadota > Gammaproteobacteria > Pseudomonadales > Halieaceae > Luminiphilus. Next base: position 4,457 of record CAWUXF010000037.1, read on the forward strand.
ACGGCACGAATAAACCTGCGAGTGAATAGATGTTAAAACGCGTTGGCTCATGGTTTTTTTACCTGTTGATGCTGGCGCTGTCTTTTCAGCTTATCCACTCGTGGCAGACACGCCATATGCTTTCGGCAGAGGGTGAAGTTAAAATCTCATCGCTCACGTTGCCTTTACTCAACGGCGGCGTTCACACCCTCGCCGCAAATCCTGACAAGAACCTGCTCATCTATTTTTTCGCACCCTGGTGTGGAATTTGTCGCGCGAGTATCGGCAATCTCGATGTTATCGACACTGAAATGACCGAGGTGGTGGTGATTGCTATGGATTATGCGTCTATAGACAATGTTGCCGCCTTTGTACGTGACGTGGGTGTGAAACAGCCCGTGCTATTAGGTAATGACGGGCTTAAGGCGCACTTCAAGATACAAGCTTATCCGACCTACTACGTGCTTGATTCAAGCTTTAATGTAATACGCAGAGATATGGGATACAGCACAGCACCGGGCATTAAAGTTAAAACCCACGTTTGGTAGTGGACAGCAAATTAAATTGCTTGGCTGAGGATTTAGGAGTTTTCAATGACACTTGACCATATAAATATCGCAGCCCCCATGGAGCTACTGACGTTAGTTCGAGACTTTTATCGTGATGCGCTGGGCCTCGAGGAGGGCTTAAGACCTAATTTTCCATTCAGAGGTTTTTGGATGTATGGAGAGGGCAAACCGATTATTCACCTTATGGAGAGTAACGCGCACTATCCAACACAGAAGCCACACTATCTTGATCATGTCGCCTTTCGGATGACCGACGTCAATGCGTATACAAAGCGCCTACAGTCGCTATCGATCGACTATAAAACGAAATACATCGCTGACTTCAAGATTTCGCAAGTGTTTTGCCACGACCCCTGTGGCAATGGTGTCGAAGTTAACTTTGTTAACGAAGTATTCGAACCCTAGACGTTGCCGCAACAAATTATGCC
>CAWUXF010000038.1:0-13138 GCA_963926325.1 uncultured Luminiphilus sp.
GTGCAAGCCCATGGCACGGGAACGCCGCAAAACCGTGTCACCGAGGCGTGTATTTTGAATCGGGTCGCCGAGGCGTTTGGAATTGATCAGTGGCCTGTTGCTGCGATTAAAAGCTACGTCGGTCATTCGTTAGGTGCTGCATCTGGCGATCAGTTGAGCGCAACACTGGGTATATTCAAACATGGTCTGCTACCCGGTATTCATACCGTCAGTGAGATCGCCGAAGATGTTGCGCAAGCGCACCTGCAGTTCAGCTTGCAGACCCATGAAATAAAAGTGCCCGACTATGCACTGGTTAATAGCAAAGGATTTGGTGGCAATAATGCATCGGCAGCACTCTTGAGCCCAGCTATCACCGAACAATTATTGCATCGCGCGCACGGTGCCAAGACCCTGAATGTGTGGCGGGATCGTCAGGAGAAAGTGGCGCAGCAGCGAGAGACAACCGAGGCGCAGCAACTCCGGGGTGAGTGGCAGCCGAGTTACTTCTTTGATGATGGGGTCATTAATGACCAGCAAGTTGATTTGAATGCCCAGCGGATGCGTTTAGGCGATTACGAAATTGCATTGAAGGGCGATACGCCGCCCACTTGGCGACTCGACTGATCCACTCACCCCAGAATAGCTGCTATCCTTTGCAACGTTTTAATCATCGTTGTCCTAAGGGGAATCAATGCCCGTTCTTGAGGCGTTACAGCAGCGTAATTCCCATGCTCGATTAACAGAGCCTGGTCCAGATAACACCGCCCTTGAGCAGATTCTGCGCGCGGGACTGCGCGCGCCAGATCATGGACGGCTCAGGCCATGGCATTTCACGGTGATTACGGGTGAACGCCGTGCCAAGCTAGGCGAAATTTTTGAGCAATCGCTATTACTACGGCGTCCGGACGCCCTGCCTTCTGAGCGGGATAGGGCGCTAAGTGCGCCGCTGCGTGCGCCGCTTATTGTCGCGGGGATACTCAAGCAAAAACCCAATGAAAAAGTGCCTCGCATTGAGCAGGCCGGTGCAGTCGCGTGTGCCTTGCACGGTATGTTACTGGCAACCGAGGCCTTAGGTTTTGGTGGGGTATGGCGAACTGGGCTATATGCGCGTGACCCTCTGGTCATACAGGCGCTAGGCGGTGATCCCGGTGACGAAATTATTGGATTTCTGTATTTGGGTACGGCAGTGGGCCCGTCAAAGCCCTTGCCGGAAGCTAATCTGGCTGTTGATGTAAGCTATTTCTAATATCCTTACTGTTTATAACGGTAGCAAATACCATCGAGGAACAGCGTTAACCACTTGAGTATGCTGTAATAACCTTGTCCTTCTAATATTGATGCGGCAGGCGGGCATGCCGTTGTGGTAAGCCAACGAGGCCAGCTCACGCTGCTGTCAATCCACTAATCAATGCAACAATTTTAAACAACGACAAGAACGAGAGACTCTATGACTACGACGCAAGAAACACAGACAGCCGATCAGCAGCCGGTACTCGAAACTTTGGCGCTAACCGTAAATGGCAAGGTGTTAGAAGTGGCGCTTAATCGCCCTGATAAATCAAATGCCATGAATGCAGTGCTTTGGCGCGAGCTGCAAATAGCTTTTGAATGGGCCGATACCTGCGACGCAGTACGTGTGGTGATTTTGCATGGTCACGGCAAGAACTTCTGCGGTGGCTTAGATCTTGCGATGATTGGCGACTTTCATAACCACGGTAATGATCCTGCGCGCACCACGGAATACTTTCGCCGCCATATTCTGGGCTTACAAGACAACTTGAGCGCTATTGAGAAGTGTCGCAAGCCCGTGCTCGCGGCGGTGCATGGTGCGGTTATTGGGGGCGCCATCGATATGATTACCTGTTGCGATATGCGTTATGCGGCAGAGGGTGCCAGGTTCTCGGTGTTTGAGGTTAATGTCGCCATGGTTGCCGATGTCGGAACCTTGCAACGTCTGCCGCGCTTGATCCCTGAGGGAGTGGCGCGGGAGCTTGCCTATACGGGACGCGTTTTTGACAGCCAAGAGGCTCACGGGATGGGCTTGGTTAATCGGGTATTTGATAGCCACGAAGCGCTGCTCGATGGTGTACGCGAGCTGGCTGCGGATATTGCGCAGAAAACGCCGCTAGTGACCCGTGGGATCAAAGAGGTCATGAACTTTTCTCGTGAGCACTCGATTCAGGATGGTCTGAATTTTGTCGCCACATGGAATGCGGGCATCATGAGTCAGGTTGACTTAAAAGAAGTGATGGAAGCAAAGGCAGAGCGCCGAGCGCCGCATTTTGAAGACTAATCCGGAGAGCACGCTTTGATGCGGGCGTTTTTATCCCGGCCCTGGCTGCACTTTATCCTGCTTGGTGCATTGCTGTATGCGGTGATGTCCTCCGTTTTTCCTGAGCCAATGCCTCAGCTAGGCCCGCCTGCTGAATCGCGGTTGGTGCTGATGAGTGATAATTTCTTCGAGTTAACCCGACGGAGACCGAATGAAACCGAGTGGGCGAGCTTAATTGATCGTGAACTGCGAGAAGAGCTGCTGTTTCGCGAGGCAGTTGGTCATCAGCTGCATTTGCGTGACTCGGCGGTAGCGCAGCGATTAATTCTTAATATGCGCTTTTTAGATTCGGACACATCTTTGAGCGATAGCGAGTTAGTGCAACAAGGCTTGGCACTGCGCATGCATTTGACTGATGAGGTCATACGCCGGCGCTTAGTTCAGGTGATGGAACGCTTGCTGGCGGCATCGGCATCTATAGCGCCGCCGACAGAAAGTGTGCTACTCGAACGTTGGGAAGCGAATCAAGACGAATATGTTGTGCCTGAGCGCTACAGCTTTGCGCAAGTTTTTCTGCCTAGTGAGCGCGCTGCCGAGCGGGAGGAGATTGGCAGCGTCATTTCTCAGGGCGACCTTAGCGCTGTTGAGGCACGCCAGTTGGGCGGTCCATTTCTTGCCGGCTTTGAGTTTGATACGCGTTCGATAGCGCAGCTACAAAGGCAGTTTGGTACGCAGTTTGTGGCGGCATTTGTGGCCTCAGAAAAGCGCACTGACAGTTGGGTAGGGCCGTTAGCCTCAACCTATGGTTTGCACTGGCTTTATATACGGGATGTGACCCCGGAGCGCTTGCGTCCATTGGATGAGGTTCGGGTAAAAATCGAACGTAGCTGGCGTGCAGAACAGGAGAGTGCAGCCGTGGATACCGCGGTGGCGCGGCTAATGGCTAAATATGAGGTGCGTAGATCATGAGGATGCTCTGGATCTTACTGCTCATCATACCCTCGCTGGCGAGCGCGCACCGGTTTGCACCCTCACTACTCCAAATTGACGAGTTGTCAGCGCCGCGGTACGCCATGACCTGGAAAACACCGCTACAAGCGGTGAGTCCTGTGCCACTTGTGCCGATATTGCCCGAGTCTTGTCAGGTGTTTTCTGAATCACCGGGTTTTCAAGAGGGGACCGGTGTTGTTGTTCAGTACGTTATTGAATGTACGGGTGAAAATGGCTTGATTGGCCAGCAACTTGGCGTGTCGGGCTTGGCTGAAAACCGGGCCTCTGTCATGTTGACGTTGAATTTACTTAATGACATTAGCTACCAACAGGTTCTCACCGTTGCAGAGCCACAATATGTGATTCCTCAAACGCCCAATCTGATGAGTGTGGTGTTCGATTACAGCTGGCTAGGCGCTGAGCATATCTGGACCGGTTTTGATCATTTGTTATTTGTATTTGGTTTGTTGCTACTTGTGACAGGTGGGCGACGCCTGGTGCTGACCATTACCGCCTTTACCGTGGGGCATTCCGTTACATTGGCCATGGTTACCTTAGGCGTCTTTGATTATCCGGTCGCCTTAGTGGAGTTTTTAATCGCGGCGTCAATTTTTGTTCTGGCCTTGGAGCTGAGTCGACGAGGACAGCAGTCGCGAATTTGGCGACACCCGTGGTGGTTGGCAGCGACCTTTGGTTTGCTCCACGGTATGGGCTTTGCTGGCGCGCTCGTTGAGACTGGCTTGCCACAGGGCAAGGTGCCCACTGCCTTGCTGTTCTTTAATTTAGGCATTGAGCTAGGCCAGCTGGCCTTTATTGCAGCGCTGCTGCTGATGTGGCGGCTCTTGAGCGGTCTAATGGGTGATCGCGTATTGAGTTGGCGCCCATTACCCGTTTATTTCTTGGGCGCTTGCTCGGTAATGTGGTGTATTGAGCGAGGCGTGGCGGTCATTAGCTGAGACGAGTTAACAGCCACGCAGATAGCATTATGATCTCACTATTGAGCTTCCGTGCCAGGCCATTTGGCCATTGGAATAATTGGATGCATCGCAAGGGCGATGCCCTCATCTATAAAGCCCTCATTATTCATGATGTCTCGACGGCGGACGAAATTTGAGCCTGAGCGTGTGTCTACCGCCTCTGTGAGCTCGATACCGCCGCGACCCAAAAATACTTTTTGTAGATCGATGTTGTAAATAGATATTTGGATAGATGCCGCAGTGACCGGACGCCCCCAGTCGAAGTCCGCGTTAACGCCACTGCCTGCACCTTGCAGCGCAGGCTTACGGGTCACGCCATCAAAACGTACGATACGGTTGACGCCTTGCTGGAAATTCACATCTAGCTCGATTAAATCAGTAAACACAAAGGCATCGACCTCGGTTTGATCGCGCATTTGATCGCGAACGGTTTGCATTAATTGCACAAACGTTTTCATGTTGATGCGACCGGTTGTCGGATCCATCGGGTTGCCATAGGTCAGGACTGCGTTATTCCAGCGCTGGCTAAACTCCCGCGAGGGTAATACGTTAAAGCCATTGCCTCGCATATATTCGGTGATACGTGCGTCAATTTGGCCGGCTTCTTTTTCAAGATAGTTGCGTGATCGGGCGCCTAAATTAATGCTGGTGATAACCACATTTTTAATTTCAGACTGAGTATAAAGCGCCTCGTCAAAGTCAGCGGCAACGGTGGTGGGGTTGTAGCCGCTGCCGACTATTGAGTTCGCGCAGGCAAATAGACTGAGTACAAGTAATGCAAGCAGTCCGTAACGGGGAATTTGACGGATTTGGTGTTGCAGACGTGGACTAGAGGGGGCAGACATTGCAAGAATCCTTACTGATGGCTTTGTGATTGAAGCTACATGCTAACAAAGGGAGCAACAAAATGGGCAATACGTTACACGACAACGTTATTGGTGAAGGCCCCAATGTGGTGCTTTTGCATGGGCTGTTTGGTCAGGGTACTAATTTAGGCAGTATCGCGAGGCGCTTGCAAGGTCAATTTTGTGTGCATAGTCCAGACCTGCCCGACCATGGACGCTCAGGGTGGACGGCCATGCCGTCTGTTGAAGGTTACGCAGAGGCGATTGCTGATTGGATGCGTGGGCGGGGTATCGCTCACGCGCATTTCGTTGGACATTCACTTGGCGGAAAAGTCGCTATGCAACTTGCGCTGTCCAAGCCCGACTTGGTTGATAAGTTGGTGGTTGCTGATATTGCCCCTGTCGCGTATCCCCCTGGCCATGCGGGTGTGTTTTCAGGCATGGCGGCAGTTGCGGCGGGGCGTTGCAGCTCTCGTCAGGACGCTGCAGCGCTGCTCAGCGCCCATGTCAGCGATGCCTCGGTGATTCAGTTTCTGTTGCTTAGCTTAAAGCGCGATAACGATGGCGCCTATGTGTGGCGTTTGAATCGAGTTGGCCTTGAGGCGGGCTACCCGCAGCTCAGTGGCGCGCTAGAAGCTGCTACAACGTTTGATGGTGAGGCGCTCTTTATACGTGGTAGCGAGTCGAGCTATGTCACTGATGCAGCGGTAGTCGACATTGAGCGTTTATTTAACGGTATGGTTTTGAAGACCATTGCGGGCGCGGGGCACTGGCTGCACGCCGAGAAGCCGGTCGCCTTCAATGCGTTAGTTTTGGATTTTTTAGTTTAGTCATTCATAACGGTTGGGTTTAGACATCTTTTTTGTCCACAAAACCTGTGGATAATTCTGGGGATAATTTGTTTAAGCTACCCTCTAAGCCAGTCAAGGCGATGACTGCTTTAAGTTGGTTATTTTTTAATCAATCTGTATTTATCTATTTAAAACAATAAGTTACATGATCTTTATAATATTTCTCTTTGGGGGTTAGGGCTAAACCAATGACAAAGGTGAGCTTCTGAGCCGATGTGCATAAAATATAAAAGGGGTCAACAGTCATGCAGAAAAAAAATGAAAATATTTTTCAGGTTTTTCGGGATTGTTGAGCGCTTGTGCTTGACCCGAGGCGGGTGCATTAACCTCGGTAAATGCAGCCTACGGTGCAAGTTTCACGGACTTCAACGGCGCTCAGCTCCTTGAGCTGAGGCTTTAAATGCGCCCAGATCCACTTAACTAAGACTTCGCTGGTCGGGTTTTCTAGACCCGGGATATCGTTGAGGTAATGATGGTCCAGCTGCTCGAGAAGTGGTTTGAATGCGTTCTTGATGTCATCAAAATCCATCACCCAGCCAGTGTGAGCATCGACTTCGCCATCTACCGTCAGACGGACGAGAAATGAGTGACCATGAAGCCGCGCGCACTTATGGCCCTCGGGCACATTGGGTAGGCGATGCGCTGCTTCAAATCGAAAGTCTTTGTATAGCTCCACAGGGGCCTCCAAAATATTGATAACTATGGCTTACTCTTGCGCCAGTGTCGCTAATACAAACCACATGGATTGAATCACTGTGCACTAGGTGCCGGTGTCTTTTTTTCGCAGCGCTGTTAAATGCACTTGACCGAGGCGTTAACAGTGCCGTCCGGCGAAATATACCAGAGGCTCCGAGTCGACGCGGTGCGAAGTTTACACGCTTTAAATAATGCACAGTGAAATAATTTGTTGGCAGCCGTTGACAGCGGTGAACCGATGCCTATAATGCGCGTCTCCAGTTAAGGGTGATTAGCTCAGCTGGGAGAGCATCTGCCTTACAAGCAGAGGGTCGGCGGTTCGATCCCGTCATCACCCACCATCTATTTTGCAGTGTCATTGCACTATAGCGTTAAGATGCGGCACTTTGTGCCGGCTACCTGGAGCGGTAGTTCAGTTGGTTAGAATACCGGCCTGTCACGCCGGGGGTCGCGGGTTCGAGTCCCGTCCGCTCCGCCATTATCTTCAAAGCTAGTATCTATGCGGTTTATAGCTCAGCCGCTACCCCATAAATACCCCGATCTACCCCATGATTCTACCCCAGCGTCTATCTACGTCGGCATCGCAGCGATTGCCGCGTCGGGCTTAACGAACCACACACACTCGATCCAAAACGCCCAGTAATCTAAGGGGGCGGGGGGGCCTGCTGCTTCCTCCGCGCGATGGGCTGCCACTGCCGTTTGCAAAGGGTCACTTTCGGTTTTATTTTCCCCGCTTAACTTGGTATAACAACTTAACTAAAATAATAAAATTCAGCGGTCTGGAGATACACATGAGATACATTAATTACCTACTGGCCATTTTGTTAATTGCCGCTTCATCGTCTGTGCTTGCAGCTAAAGGCGTAAGTAAACAAACGATTAATTCAATACAAGTTGACGGCACGAGTATCTACGTTTACGGCAGAGAGCTTCTTAAGAATTCAAGCGACAGAGTATTCTTTGCGACAGAATCGTCCTCAGAAATGGTAGAGGTGCCTTTCAGCAGCTCTGGCAGTGATTTTATCGAAGTAATCCTTCCTTATGAGCCATTACCGGGCATCTATCGATTGGGTATAGGAAAATCTTCCCAGCGTCTAAATCTGAGTGAATTGATAACTTTTGCGCGCGGAGAGCCTGCAATTCCAACTACGCTTTTCGGTAGCCAAAGTACACTCGTCAAGCTCTACCAAACAGGACAATATCAATTTGGCGACTTGGGGGAGGGGCTCCTCAACCAAAGCTGCGATGATTTTTTATGCATCGACTTTATAGGTACAGGTTTTGCTAAATTCAGTGACGGAACCAGGTTTAATGTTAATGGAGCTTATAGATTTAACTTGGGGGCTGGGACGAACTTAGTAGATCTACAGTTTAGTAATGACAGTGGCTCCTTTTACCTGTCTGGTAATGGGGCACTTGGCGGTACTACAGTATTCACACAACGTTTACGGTAGAGGGAGCTCGTGGAGCTTACGCTTGCCTCCATGGGACGGTAGAGTACGGCTATCCCGAAGCTCTTCTTAATAGATTTACATGGGTGTCTGACGCTGTTCCGGTCGTTACTGGAGAGCTTCAAAACCCGCCCGAATGCTGAAGCAGCGGATGGTTGGGTCGTTACTGGCGGCTTGCTGAAGCTGCTGAAGCCGTCACACAAGTTGTTGCTTGGGACGCTGGGGTTATGACTAGCCAGTGAGGTTCTAAAGCCAAAAAGGCACTCGCACTCCTGACTCATTGGCGCACCCAGCACTCATTCCAAATCGTCCAAGGAATCGACCCTCTGGGGGGCTGTTTGCGTTCTCCGCGCGGTGGGGTGGAACTGTCGTTTGCAAAGGGTCACTTTCGGTTTAAAAAAGTAGCGCAGGGAGACAACTAGTCACGCCAGGTTTCTCTCACGATCCGCTGCAAGGTATCTGTGTCTGCTGCGTGTACCGCAATGCAAAGTCACCCAAACACCTGCTGCCTTCAACAAACATGCTTCTCGACCTGATGGACTAAGATCAAACTGTAGAGCGTGCCAAAAAGCTCACAAGGCGGACTATCTAAAACGTAATCCATGGATATCTTCTTATGCATCCGCTATGGATCGTGCAGGGCAGGCTGCTAGTACACTCTCTGAAGAGCAGACGATAAGACTCAAAGACCTGTATAGGCAGGCTTATGAGTTGCGACGCGAGCTTGGGCTAGAGCGACAGCTAGGTCATATCGTGCCGCTTAATGGCAAGACCGTATCGGGATTACACATTCCTGAAAACTTGCAGCTAGTCACGAGAGAACTTAATGGACGCAAAAGCAATGAGATGATCGCAGAGCTAACCACGTAGACCGTCGCTGGCTCAATGGTTTCATTGCGGCAAGTTTATCTGACTCGTCAACCGCCCTTTCTCTTTGCGCTCTTCATTTTATTTCCCATGCATTGCGTTACAGAAATTCTTAGCCCCCGACTCGGTTTCCGCGCAAATCAAGACGTCAATTTTTTTTAAGGGTTCATACTCGTCCGAAGCTTCCACCTCAGCCACACACAAATCATGCTTTGCAGTTGCGACACTTAGGCATTTTTTCAGATCAGGATTCGATCCGTCACAACCGCTAATTACAATAACTCCAGCGACAATAAAACATCCCAATATTTTTCCTAGAAAATGCTCTACCTCTCTGCGATTCCAATGCCTGACCATAATGTCCGTCTCCAGTGCCGCTCAATTATTAATTTAAAAACCTAAGTTATCACCGGCCACCATAGTTCTCAACCCTAAAGAGGACTTCCGTACGAAATCGATTACCGATAATTGTTTGCCTGAACGATAGGTAATATTACCCATTGAAAATGCGTTATCTAAGCGAGCGAAAGAGTGATGGTTTTTCTTATTTGCTGAGCTGGGGGGCTAGCATAGTATTTGTAGGTGAAGGTCGCGACGCCTACGTGCCTTTAAGCGTAACACTAGTTTTTGTGATCACGACTCTCGCAGCAGGCAGCAGGCGATTACATGACGTTAGTCCAACACTCAGAGTAGATGCATATTATCGTATTCTTCTTGTAATGCGGCAGCTCGTATCGCTCTTCGCTTTGCAGCAGATCTCTGTTTAGAGGTCTCAGTCACAGTAGATGCTTCTCTCTGCAGCCTATGGATCCCCAGTGGCACACTATGACGAGAAGCTTCCGCCATCTCATGACTATAAAGTTCAGAAGTCAGGGTCACTGTCGCAGGTGTCATCTTACCATCGACAGGCAATACAGCGCCTAAGTAAAAGCAGGATACGGCTTGCATCAGCCCAATGACCACCGACTCATCTTCTACTCTACAGACCACACTGTCGTGCGCCGACAGGCACGGCAGTTGCCGGTGCGTCATCTCGGCCATGACAACAAGCATGACCCCGCGCTTTGATCCTATTTCTTCGCCGCAGAAAAACCACGTGCTTCGCCAGGGCGTCGATCAGATCCTATTGATTCCATCCAGGCGGGATAGGGGAGCGGCAGGCGACTCACTTCGTCCAGCTTTGCCAGCTCATCGGCGCTCAGCTCTACATCGACGGTGCCCAAATTGTCCTCCAATTGCTCCATTTTACGTGCGCCAATAATCACGCTGGTGACGGTCTTGTTAGCCAACACCCAGGCCAGTGCAATCTGCGCCACGCTGACTTTGTGATCGCTCGCTATGGCTGACAGCACCTCAACGATGTCGTAGCCCTTGTCTTTGTCAATCGGCGGAAAATCGAAAGAGGCGCGGCGACCGCTGCCTTCGCCATCGCGGGTAAACTTGCCACTGAGGAAACCACCGGCGAGAGGACTCCACACCAGCAGCCCCAAACCTTGATCTTGCAGCAGCGGAATGGTATCCCGTTCGAGTTCACGCCCAGCCAGGGAATAATAAGATTGTGTGGACTTGAAGCGCTGCAGATTTTCGGCGCGGGAAACGCCGACAGATTTCATCAACTCCCAGGCCGGCAAATTGGAACAGCCGATGTAACGCACCTTGCCCTGATGCACCAGGTCGTCGAGGGCGCGCAGTGTGTCCTCAATATTGGTCAGGTTATCGGAGCGGTGTATCTGGTACAGGTCGATGTAATCAGTGCCCAACCGTTTCAAACTTGCCTCGACGCTCTGCATGATGTGCAAGCGCGACAGGCCTACGTCGTTGGCGCCGGGACCCATACGGCCATATACCTTGGTCGCCAGTATCACGTCCTGCCGGTGTCCCTTGAGGGCTTTACCGGTCATGGTTTCGGACTCGCCGGTGGAATACACATTCGCGGTATCGATGAAGTTGATTCCTCCCTCCAACGCCCTGCCCACTAACTTGTCGACCTCGGGTTGCTGCAGGCCACCGATGGTTTCCCACATCCCGCCCTGACCACCGAAGGTCATGGTCCCGAGACACAGTTCTGAAACAAATACGCCGGTGTCGGCAAATAATCTGTACTTCATTTTCTAGCTCCTTTCCATATACGGCTGTTCTGCAGCCTACTGGTATTAATGGCATTAATCTGATCGAGTATAGCTAGCATTAACACCCCTTACTTCCATAATCTGCTATGGACTACTGGCCACGAACAATGACTTTGCCATCGCGTAACTTTACCTCCTGTCGCAATTGAGTCGTTGAATTCCAACCTGCTTTATCGATTGCAGGAAGAACGAATTTAGTGATTATGTCTGCTTCTGTAAGTTTTGCCCTAGCCATCGTTAACCTTGGCCTTGAAGACCTAATTAAGTTCCTAAAACGATCCAAGTACAAACTAAAAGCAGACACCCGCAGCTAATATTTAACTACAGAAAAACAGGGCAAAAAGCCATGTGTGTATGACTAGGCAGTGACGTTATAAAAGGTTGCCTAAAAAACTGTGCCAACCTGATCTCGACATGCCACCTTTGAATTTTTGTTCCACCATAAACTAAGAGAGATCTTCGACTAAAATTCACACCTTGCTGGTAAAGCGCAGTAGTGCCAGCTCTGCTGATTCCGAATGTCCTCTCAAAGTTTTTTGCACGAACAACTATAAGCCCATAATTACCCACGCCGCTCTGACTGGCAGTGAAACCTGAATCCATAAATGGACAACCGGTCTCCTATTGCGCTGCCAAACTCGGGAGTCGCAATAAGTCGCCACTGGTTACTTTATTTCTATGAATTAGGGCAGGGTGCGAGGCCGTTTATGCGAACATGATCTTGAGTAAGATCTGTTATGAGCACACTGACGGTTGCCTCGGAGCCGCTATGAAGCGCTGTTGGAGGACCGGTGTTTGTACCAGCCAAAGTATAAGCGACGGGCTGGGCCTATCCATTAGTAAAAGGCAAGAGCAGCCTCCGTCTGCTACTCTCAACTTCTATAGCAAGGTAACTATTCGCAGCCTGATCTGGTCACGTAACACGAGGGGTTGCCTGTTTGAAGAACGCACATTGGTTTGAATGTTTTTGGGTTCCTCCCACTGGGAACCGTAAATATGTCAATGATGAGAGCGGCAGTTTTGCCTGTGTTAGTAGCGGCCATCTTGTTCTGATCGCTGTCATCCGGCGCGGGCATGGGATAGCACTCGACAATCCCTGACGCTAGATTTCCCCGAAAGGTTCGATCTTCCTCACCTTCCAAAGCGAGAGTCAATTCTCCCTGCAGTACGCACGTACTCCCGCCATAGCGATGCGTGTGCACGGGAGACCTTGTATTGGGTGCTCTGACGCCAGGCTCAATGCGAACATATTCGCCATTGAAGTTGCCGAAATCCATTATATCAATATCCGCATCAACCAAGCATTCCGTTGGCGCGGCAGGCATCTTGCCGTTGATTTTATCGTCGTTCTCCTGTGCGCTCGTGGCTGCAGGTACGGCGAGTAAAACGAGTAAAACTGCTGTTTTAGGTGAGATCTTCTTCATATCAATTACTTCTCTCCATCAATTCATTTGCCCTACAATATCTGAAGGCGTAATGATTCTCTAAACTTTATCGCCTAACTGCGTAATTGATCTTCTCGGATAGCGGAGCAAGACGCATCAGGGTTTCATCGTATTTGGCTTTGTTACTACCGGTATAACGTTTGTGAAATCAAAGCTGTAATAATTCAGGTTGACGTGGATCGGCGTCTAAAATTATCTCATAGTCAGGTGAATCATCCTTCTTCAGTCCACCTTTATAGCCTGTATATTTTGCTACTTCGCCTTTCTCATAATAGCGTCCCATGTCATGCGCATAGCTCCTGTAGTTGCCCTATACTTGGATCTGATCTGACGACAGCTAAGGTATCTTTTTTGATGAAAACTGACTTTAATCGCCGTGAATTCTTGAAGATAGCGGGTTCGGCCGGCGCCGCATTCGTCGCCAATTCGGCGTTGTTAGGCTGTTCTGCCGACAGTGCCGAGGCCTTGAGTTCTGAGATCGTCGGCTATGCGATTCATCCGGCGATCGGAATTGCACGTGTTGGAAACAGCTTGGAGTACTTCATCGCGCCTGAGCTCCCTGGGGAGGCGCCTTTTGCTTCAGGCGGATTCAAAGACGAATCGGGTGCGATCAAAAGGCAGGCTGTCCGTTTT
>CAWUXF010000039.1:0-65591 GCA_963926325.1 uncultured Luminiphilus sp.
TAGGGAAACTATTGTTTGGCTATGCCGCCGATAAAGTGAGCCTTAAACTCGCCTTATTGGTGACACAGCTGGCCGTAATAGCCGGCCTGTTACTACTGGCGGCAGGTCCATCATACTGGGTGATATGCATTGCTCTGGGGACTCTCGGCTTATCCACTGGTGGCATGCTGCCAGTTTGGGGGGCCTTATTGGCAGCTATTTTTGGCACCACGAATTATGGACGTGTCATGGGCCTAATGATGCCACTGATTGTTTTGATCGTGATACCTGGTTACGGTTTGACTGGCTATCTTTATGGCCAGCAGGGTAATTACGGCCTGTGTTTTATTGTTTTTTCCGCGCTGATTGCTATGTCCATGCCACTAGCCCTAATGCTTAAAATACCGCCAATCAATGGCGCAGGTACAGCAGGTTAAGTAGAGGGAAAAGGTTCTTGCGGCTACGGCGCTCTTTGTGGCGGAGGACGTAAGTCGATCAAGCTGATGGATCAGCTAAGAGTGCATGCATCCGCAGAGCGATTATGTCGAATACTGGATGCCTATCGATCCAGTTATTACATCAGCAATGCTATTTTATACCGCAGTTAGGCCGGACACATACCCAATCGCAACGGGATTAATAGATTATGTCCTCTTCGATAGAGCCTTTTATGACCCGCCTGCTGTTTTGAGTTAGCAATTAAAAACCGTACCGTTTAAAATGACAGGACGCCCTCGTAACTCAGTTGAATAGAGTGCTCCCCTCCTAAGGGAGATGTCGCAGGTTTGAGTCCTGCCGAGGGCGCCAGTCTCTTTATGTCGTTGTAACAGTAGTGCGCAATGCCTTGGAAGAAGGTCGAAGCGCTTTCCTTCCCTTTGTTTTATTCCCAAAATCCCAAGTCATTAGCCGATTTAACACTACCGCCAATCGTTTACCATCCTTCACCGGTTCAGGGGCATTTATCACACTAGATGGTGCCTTACCCCTTACTCCTTTTGCCAATGGCTTATAAGGCTTACCCATGCGAATTTGATTACCGTCGCGACCCAGCTCTATCGGTCGATGATAGCCTGCTAGGTGACGGGGGGGTATCTGGTTAGTCGACGAGGGCTAGTGCGCTATTATGCTAAAAATGCCAAGGATGTTCGCTTTAAATGACGAGAAAACTAAAACGTAAACATCCCAGTGGTGCCGTAGCGTCAATCGACAGGCGTTTGTTTGAAGCTACGGTGCAAGATATGGCCAGTGATGGCCGTGCGGTGGTTAAGCATCCCGACGGGCGCACGTTCTTTGTGCCGGGTGCCTGGTTAAATGAACGGATTCAGGTTCGGCCAACAGGGCAGCAGGGTAAGGTGGCTTTTGGCCATTTGGTTGCGGTGCTAGAAAAATCCGATGCCCGAGTAATACCGAGCTGTCCCCATCACGGTCACAGTGATGGCAAATGTGGCGGTTGCCCCTGGATGATGGCCAGCAGTGATGGACAATTATCTGCCAAAGTACAGCGGCTGACCTATGCCCTTGAGCGCCTGGGTGCCAGCCAGTCGTTGCAGCCAATCATCGCTGCGCCAAGTCCGCTCGGATACCGTAATCGTGCACAATTTAAAACCGATGGTCGGACCTTGGGCTATGTCTCAATGCGTTCTAATACATTGGTCCCCATTGATGAATGTAGGGTTTTAAGCGACGCCAATCAACGCAGCCTCACTGAGTTATTAACGTTGTTGCCCAACCAGTCTTGGCAGCCAAAGGGTCGCTCACCTTGGGTGACGATTGATATCGACGATCAAGCTAGCGACTTTCAGATAGACGCACGAATGCCTTTTCGACAGGGTAACAGTGCACAGAATGTCGTCATGCAGGATTGGCTTGCCGCTGAATGTCGGCGCCATAAGTCTGATACGGCAGTGCTCGAGTTGTTCTGTGGTGGCGGTAACTTTACCGAGGTATTGGTTAAGGCGGGTTTTACTCATATTGTTGCCGCCGAAGTGGGGGCGGTGTCGCTCAGTGATTTGGCGTCCCGCGACTGGCCGCAAGTCACGCCGTTAGAGATAGATTTGTTTGATGAGGAATCTGTTGAGAGGCTGGCACGAAGGCACAAAAATACCCAGCTAATGGTGCTTGATCCACCACGCGAAGGGCTCAAGGTCAGGGCGCCATTGCTGAAAAAGCTCAGGGCGCTTGAGACGGTTCTCTACATTAGTTGCGATCTTGCTACCTGGGCGCGGGATGCTGCAGATTTTCAAGCATCGGGTTTTATGATTGACGCGGTAACCCCTAATGATCTGTTTCCTCAAACACCCCACCTAGAGCTGCTGTCACGACTGGTTCGAGCTCGCTAGTGGTCGGCGTCGGTTAGCGGCTTGTGTGATGCATTTGACCTCAGCGTTAGGTGAGTGTGCAGAGCCGGCTGGCTATTTGTTCTCGATCACCGCGAAAGACCACCAAGTCCTGTCGTTTGCTAAGCTGATAATCATACATTGGGTCGTAATAGTCTTTTAGCAGCGACTCAATCCAAATGAGATGTTCGCTGGCGTCCCCTTGAAGATGATTGCTGAGTGCGGACTCAAGTTGAGTACGAAGTATCTTATGACGAACGTCACCCAGTCGCCGATTAATACCATCCATTGAATCTCTTAAACCCTGTGCAAAAACATCGAAAGCTTCGGTTGCGCTGTCCATTTGCTGTTGTAAAGTACGCAAATTATCAAGAATGTAATTGTCAAAGGAGTGCGCTACACGCGCCTCAAGGGATGACTCAAGTAACATAATAGGTGCGGCTTTCATGGCAGCCTGCAAGGCTAGCGGCAAAGCACAGCGGCCAATTAAGCGGCTTTCGTCTTCGAGTACCAATGTACCATCATGTGTTTGGCCGGCTTTTAACAGCGCAATGGCCAAAGCATTTTCAAAGTTAATTTGAGTAGGTTGCCCACCCGGCCGCTTTCCAAAGGCGCTACCACGATGGTGTGCCAAGCCCTCTAGGTCTACGCTGCCCGGAATGGCGCCGCCACCACAGCCTTCGTTAATCAAATCGGTCTTTGCGCAGCCTGTGCGTCCGCCAATAATCACTAACTGACGGTCGCTGCACAGTTGTTCTAGGCTATTAATCAGCCAGCGACGCATGGCTTTGTAGCCGCCGGTAATGCGGGGGTACTCGACACTTACATCGCTCAACCATTGCTGGCTGATGGCGGACCGCATGCCGCCCCGAAAACAAAATAGGGCCCCGTCAGGATGTTGCGCTGCAAAGTTCTGCCACTGTGCGACGCGGTTCTCTTTGACATCCTCCGACACCAATTGATGACCAAGCGCTATCGCTGATGCTTGTCCCTGCTGCTTGTAGCAGGTGCCTACTTCGGCGCGTTCTTCATCGCTCATCAGTGGTAAGTTGACGGCATTAGGAAAACTGCCGCGGGCAAACTCGATGGGTGCCCGGGTATCAATCAAGGGCATCTCGCCCAACAAGATAGCTGCATAGGCATCGATATCATTCATGGATTTCGGTGACCTGAATACGCGCAACGTTACCGCGGGTTGCGATGAGTCTGCCAATCGATTGACTGGGCAGGCCGGCTTCGCAGAGTAGCTGTGTGACCGTGCCGATGGCGTCAGCTGCAACGCTTATCAACAGTCCGCCGCTGGTCTGAGGGTCGCATAACAGCGCTTGCTGAGCTTGAGTCATTGGGCCGAGTTGCTCGCCATAGGCAGTGAAGTTTCGACTACTGCCGCCCGGTATACAGCCCGCTTCAATATAGCCGTCGATATCGGGTAGCTTTGGTAGCGCTGAAAAACTAATTAACGCATCAAGGTCGGCGCCCTCGCAAATTTCTAGCAGGTGTCCCATTAGGGCAAAGCCAGTGACGTCAGTCATTGCATTAACGCCACGGATACGCGCCATATCTGCGCCAATTTTATTGAGCTTACACATGGTCTCGGTTGCTAGCGTGGCGTGCTCTGGTTTGAGCTTCGCCTGTTTTTCCGCCGTGGTTAAAATGCCAATGCCCAGGGGTTTAGTCAGGAATAAATGATCTCCCGCCTGTGCGCTGTCATTGCGTTTGAGGTGTTTGATGTCTACCTCGCCCGTCACTGCTAGGCCAAAAATGGGCTCGGGCGTATCGATACTATGACCGCCGGCCAGAGGAATCCCTGCCTCTAAGCAAGCTTGCCTGCCACCGGCGATCACTTCGCCTGCGACTTCCGGCGGCAGCTTGTCCACTGGCCAGCCAAGAATGGCAATGGCCATGAGTGGTTTGCCGCCCATCGCATAAATATCGCTGATCGCATTGGTTGCCGCGACGCGCCCAAAATCAAAAGGATCGTCGACAATGGGCATAAAAAAGTCAGTGGTGCTGAGAATCGCTCGACCATCGCCAAAGTCTATTGCAGCGGCGTCATCTCGACTGTCATTGCCCACAAGCAAGTTTTTGAAGTTACCGCTGCCTGTACGTGCAAGGCTGCCGCTGAGCATACGATCTAACACGTCGGGTGCGATCTTACAGCCGCAGCCAGCACCATGACTGTATTGTGTCAGGCGAATTTTTGATGAACTCATCAATTTTTCCTAGTTATCCTTTTAGAAGGGGAGCAAACTGTTTTGTACAGGATCTATTGTTTGACTGCATTTGCAAAGGCGAGTTTACGGATCGACGATCTTACACTGCGAGATTGATACGAGATATTGTGTTTTATAGGCTAGCATCACCAACGTTTGGTGGAATTATCATGGTTTTGAAGCGAGCTAGTACATTGCTATGGCTTGTGTTCTTTTGTGCTGCTGTACAAGCGAGTCCGGCAGCGGAGACTTTGTTTACAAAAGCTGAAGCCGAGTTAAAAAGTGGCGTTGGGCCACGGTATAAGGCGCTTCGGGCACAACTCGATGAGTACCCACTGGCGATCTATTTAGATTACCAAGCATTGCGTCAGCAACTCTACGGCCTGAAACCCGATCAAGCAAAGGAATTCTTGGGCCGTGCACAAGGCTCACCGCTGCATAATCGTTTCTTGGCGGCCTATATTCAGACTAAGGGCTTGTCTCGATCTTGGACTGACCTGTTACGTGTTCAAGAAGAAGTGCCGCGTACGCCTGAGCTCCAGTGCTACTGGTATCGGGCTCAGTGGGGTACCGGTAATAAGACGGCGGCTTATCGCGGTGCGTCAACGCTGTGGAATGTCGGCCGATCACAAGAAAAGGCCTGCGATCCCCTCTTTAAAGTTTGGTTAAAGGATGAGCGCCCTGACGATGTATTGGTGTGGTCACGCGCTTTAAAAGCCTTTGATGCGCGCTCGTTCGGCTTGCTTAAGTATTTGCGCCAGTTTGCATCCCCGGCGTTAAGACCGTTGCTAGATGAAATGCTGGCTATTTACAAACGCCCTGACCGCTTGGTCAAAGACGCGCATCTGCCAAGTGTACGGCACGCTGAGCTCATGACCGTGGGCATTAGACGACTAGCGCGCGTTAATCCAGAGCGGGGGCGCCTAGCACTGGTAAATGCTGCGTCGGTTCAGCCGTTTACTGCCGTTCAGTACCAATCTATGGAGTCGATGATCGCCCGACATAGTTTGTTTGCCCAGAGCGGCACGCCAG
Source organism: uncultured Luminiphilus sp. (assembly GCA_963926325.1). Classification (GTDB taxonomy): domain Bacteria; phylum Pseudomonadota; class Gammaproteobacteria; order Pseudomonadales; family Halieaceae; genus Luminiphilus. The sequence goes on from CAWUXF010000039.1 coordinate 5,561, forward strand.
ATTCTTGGTTACATACAACGCTGAGTAAGCTGCGCGACGACGAGCTTACTGAAATTCACCTGCGTAATCATATTGCCGATGGCAATTGGCTCGCGCTAGTCGAGGCGTATCAATGGTTAACGATTGCCAGCCAGGGAAAAGATGAATGGCGTTACTGGTATGCCCGCGCACTTGACGCAACGGGGAAGAAGAGCGCATCTGAAACGCTATTTACCCGCCTGTCGGCTGCGCGCAGCTATCATGGCTTTTTGGCCGCGCAGCGTTTAAACGTTGATTTTTCCATGGCCGCTGCCGCTAGCTCAGTAATGGCGATACGTGCTTCGCAGCTAGAGTTGGAGGATGGCTCGGTCCTCGATCCGGGATTTCTCCGGGTCGAAGCATTGTGGTCGTTGGGACGATTAACTGACGCGAGAGCTGAATGGCGCGACTTACTGGGACGCATGACAGCGGCGGAGGGCGAGTATTACGCGGAGTTGGCGCTGGCAGAGGGTTGGATTAATTTGGCCGTTGATGCCGCCAATGAGGTGGGTGCGTGGAACCGTATCGACTTGCGCTTCCCCAGTGCCTTTGATGACAATTTAGCAATAGCCGCTGCGGTTGCAGGCGTTCCGTCGTCAGAATTAATGGCCATCGCTAGGCGTGAAAGTGCGCTGTTTCCCGAGGCAATTTCACGGGTAGGCGCACGGGGTTTAATGCAGGTTATGCCTACAACTGCGCGGGGTTTGGCACGCCGTCATGATATTCCTTATCGTCGCAAAGCCGACCTGTACGATATCGATATCAATTTATCACTCGGTGCGCATTACTATGCAGAGTTATTGAATCGCTTCGATGGTAATAGGCCGATCAGTTTGGCGGGATATAACGCTGGGCCGAATCGTGTCAGTCGCTGGACAAAAGGTGATAAAGCCGTCGATCGTTGGATCGATAGCTTGCCCTTTCGTGAAACACGTGAATACGTGCGGGCGGTTTTGGCGTATCGCGTTATCTATCAGACGCTCGCAGGCAGTGAAGCCATGCTCTTTTCTCAAAAAGAGTGGCAACATAGCTACTGACACACGCATAATTCACCCCTCATCTTTTTCACAATAAACTCAATAAAGGAATCACTATGCAAACTTGGCAAATGCAATCCTGTGTTCACGCAGACGGTACGCTTGAAAATGCATTCTTTGAAGTCGATGTCGCCGAGCCCGGTCCCGACGAAGTCACCGTGAAAATTGAAGCTGCCCCCATTAATCCAAGCGATCTAGGCCTAATGTTTGGCCCCGCGGATCCCTCACAGGCTACTGCTAGCTCACGCAATGGGCAGACCGCTATTGTGGCGCCGCTGACACCGCCTGCAATGCGTGCTTTTGCAAGCCGTGTGGATGAGTGGCTGCCTGTCGGCAATGAGGCATGCGGTACCGTCGTTGCAGCGGGCTCATCGCCTGCGGCACAGGCCCTCATGGGTAGGCGTGTCGGTGCTTTTGGTGGCGAAATGTATACAGGGTACCGAACACTATCGTTGGCGCAGTGCTTGCCGCTGGCTGAGGGTACGACAGCAGAGCAGGGTGCTTCATGTTTTGTGAATCCAATGACTGCGCTCGGATTTGCAGAGACCATGAAAATGGAAGGCCATACCGCCATTGTGCATAGCGCTGCAGCATCAAATCTGGGACAAATGCTTAATCGTATTTGTTTGGCTGATGGCATTCCTTTAGTCAATATTGTGCGTTCTGCGGAACAAAAAACATTACTGACGGAACAGGGTGCTGAGTGGGTACTAGACAGTAGCGAGCCAGGTTTTCAGTCAGCACTTGAAGCGGCTATCAAGGCTACGGGTGCGACATTAGCCTTTGATCCTATTGGCGGTGGCCAGATCACCAATCAAATACTTGTCGCTATGGAGGCTGCAGCCGTAAGCCGGATGACGACGTTTAGTCGTTACGGCTCAGAAGAGCATAAGCAGGTTTATATCTATGGCGCCTTAGATATGTCACCGACAACCCTCAATAGAGGGTACGGGTTTTCATGGGGTGTAGGCGGCTGGTTGTTGACCCCGTTTATGAAGCGCGCAGGTGGCGAGCGCTTGGGTGCAATGATGCATCGCGTTGCCACTGAATTGACAACGACATTTGCGAGTCACTACTCTGATCGCGTGAGCTTGTTAAATTCATTAGATGTAGCGGCAGCACAGAAATACGGTCGTCGAGCGACAGGCCAGAAGACACTCATCTGCGGCGATTGATGAATAGTTAGGCACCGAATTTCTGGTGCCTAACCTCCAGCAAGTTTGCAGGGGTGACCCATGGCTTCGAGCGCTTTTTTACAGTTCTCGCGTTGGTCACCCTGAATTTCGATAGCAGCGTCTTTTAATGAGCCGCCGACACCACAAATTTGCTTGAGTTTTTTGGCGACGATTTTTAATGCATCAGGCGCCAGTGGCAGACCCTCAATAACGGTCACTGCTTTGCCGCCCCGTCCTTTAGTCTCCCGCCTAATCCGTGCAATACCGTCACCGTTGCTCACTGGGCGTGCATTGCCACAGACGCAATCTGTAACAGTGCGTAAGCATTGAGGGCACAGACGCCCACGGTCAGTTGAGTAGACAAGACCGGTATTACTTTTCTTTGGTTTAATGGCCATAGTAAATCACCCGGTTGATCAATTAATTATGTAATGAGTCAGACTGGTGTGCATTATAGTGATGACTTAAGGCGACGCTAACATTACCGTTTTTTTTATTACCCGTAACTGTTGTGTAAAGTCATTCTAAACGGCCAGTCAGATAACACAGGAATGCCAGCCACAATGAGCTCAGATAACGACGATCGTATTTCAGAGTTAGAAACGCAAGTCACATTTCTCGAGGATTCTATAGGTACGTTAGATGGCGCTTTGGTTCGTCAGCAACTTCGCCTAGAGGAGCTTGAGGTCGTGGTGAGAGAAATGCGTCAACGTCTTAAGACTCAGGTGCTCAAGGTCGAGGCATTGCAAGACGGGGATGAGCCACCACCACCGCACTATTGAACACATAAAAAATGGCACTTGTTGCAATGCCTGCTTCACTTCTGCTGTCGCTCAGGCGTCACTGAAGACTTTGCACAGTTACGGTCGCCCTGGGTATCGTTCGACTGTAACGTAGTCGGTTACAATGGATGAGATTCGACAAATGACTGCGCGTTGGTCTAAATATTTACTTCGGGAGTTTGCATGACTTACAAAACGGGCCTCATGATCTTAGCTGCGTTTATTGCAGGGATATACGTGCTGTTCTCAATTGGGACGCGGGCGCCTGAAGGGGCCAGTCATCAGGTTTATGTCGATGGTGTGGTGATTACTATGGACGCTGATAATACTGTCAGTGAGGCGGTAAGTGTTCGCGATGGTCGTATTGAAGCGGTGGGCTCAAGCGAAGAAATCCTTGCGCTTGTGGATGAAAGTACAGAGGTGACGCAGCTGCGTGGTCGCACGTTGATGCCCGGCTTTGTTGATGCTCACGGTCATTTTCCAGCCTCTGGTCAAACGGTCTTTTCGGTGGACTTGAGTAGCCCACCTGTGGGTGAGATCACCAACATTGATCAGCTTGTCGACAAACTAGCCGCCTTTGGTGAAGCACGACCTGATGGCTGGTTGTCTGGCTGGGGTTATGACGACACGTTACTTGTTGAGGGCAGGCACCCTACGCGTGATGACTTAGACCGCATATCGAGCACGCGGCCAATATCAATTATGCATGTTTCAGGTCATTTGGTTGTCGCGAACAGTGCGGCGCTCGAGGTACTGAGCATCGACTCAAGTACGCCAGATCCTGATGGCGGCCACATTCAGCGCGAACCAGCATCTCCTGATGGCCAACGCCCATCAGGTGTGCTGGAGGAAACTGCCGCACGTGGTGTCATGAAATATACCTTAGACATTGGGGTCATGGATGCGCTGCGAATGGCGACCCAAGCAGGACATGAATACGTTGAACAGGGTGTCACGCTGGCTTCTGCGGGCGGTCTGCCAATGGCGGCGGCCAAAGCGTTGGCGCCACTGAGTCGATTTAACCTAGTGCCGGTCCGAATCGCGCTGTTTCCGTTGATGGAAGAAGTCGAGGAGGCGTTGCTAGCCGGAGACTTTAGGCCAGAATTACTGGCCGGTGGTCGAGTCACTGTGCCGCGAGTGAAAATCATTGCCGATGGCAGCATTCAAGGTTTTACCGGTTATCTAACGGAGCCTTATTACGTCGCTTACCGCGGTGATCCAACTTATCGTGGTTATCCCTCGGTCGCGCGCGAAGACTTAATTCGGCAAGTTACAGACCTCTATGCCAGAAAAATTCAGGTGGCGATTCATTGCAACGGTGATGCGTCGATCGACGATGGTCTCGACGCCATTGAAGCGGCACAAAAGGCCCATCCATGGCCCGAGGCAAGACCGCTGATCATCCATGCACAAATGACACGAGCAGACCAAATTGATCGCATGGTCGAACTCAACGCCACTCCAAGCTTTTTTACGGCCCACACCTATTACTGGGGCGATCGACATGCGGCCATCTTTATGGGGCCGGAACGCGCGGCTAACATGAGTCCCGGCGCCTGGGCGGTGGCAGCAGGTCTGCGATTCAGCTCTCATGTGGATACACCGGTCACCCCGATGCTGCCATTGCAGGCGGCTTGGAGCCAGGTGACTCGACAGAGCAAAAGTGGTGTGATCATTGGTCCGGAGCAACGCGTAGATCCAATGACTGCACTTCGCGCGGTAACTATTGATGCCGCTTGGCAGGTTTTTCTCGATGATGAGCTTGGCTCATTAGAGCCCGGCAAGTTGGCGGATCTGATTATTTTGTCGGGTAATCCGTTGACAGTAGACGACATGCGTGAGCTGGTTGTCGAGCGCACGGTGATAGAGGGAGCGACGGTTTACTCACGCCGTTAATTGCCTTTGCCGGTCTTAGGAGGCCGGTCATTTAGAGCCGCTACACAGGGCTTAAATCAGGCCGAATCCTTTAAAAATATTACGCGATGGGCGAATAAATATGGCGACCGCACTGGCGGTGACCTGGTCCTCATGCAATATTTCGGCAATGACCCTGGTGCGACGTTCGCTGATGACTTCATGAGACGCTCTCAATGCTAGTTCGACATTGAGCGGAGTGGGTCGGTGATAGCGAACATCCAGCGAGCCGGTCATTCCCGGGCGGCCGGCGCGCATATGTGCTATGCCCATGAAATGATCGAGCATGCCCGCAACCCAGCCTCCGTGAACATGCCCAGGTGGCCCCTCGAACGCCCAGCCGCATTGCACACTACCGTGGGTTTCATCCCCTGCATGCCACATTTTGATGCCTGGCGCGCCTGGGTGACTATGTCCTCCGATCGCGAGCAGCTCGTGATTGATGACAGCGATGTTGCCGTGTTGTTTACGCCTAGCGTTGGCAATAATGCCAGTGACTTGCACTAATGCTGCAAGCTCCGTTGTCTCCGCTTTAATGCGCTCTGCAAGGCTCAGTGCCTCAGCTTCGCTTATATCGGCAGTCAGCACCTGTTCCTGTAATGCTCGCATCGCCTCCGCCAAGGTTCGCTTGGCGTTCCAATAGCTCGAGAGTGGTTCAGGCACATCGGCAGTAAAAAAAGGTGAGCTGATGTCTAGCAGATCATTATCGTCGCTAATATGGTTGCCATTAATCGTTTCATGCGCTGAGTCATCTGTGGGGTTGTTCACCTAATGATTCCATTTTCAGTCAGGGCATGCTTCCACTTGCGCAGTTCAAGCGTCAAAGCATCGGGTACTTCGAGCGCCGCAAAATGGCCGCCTGTAACAATCGCATCGTTAAAGTAGATCAGATTTGAAAAGCGTTGTTCACACCACTGGCGCGGTGGCCGCATAATTTCTGCAGGAAACTCAGAAATACCCGTGGGCAGACTGATGGCGCTGACGTCAGGTTGACGAAAACTCTCCCAGTATAGACGCGAGGCACTGGCGGCACTGTTAGTCAACCAATACACCATGACAGTATCAATCAGTACCTGCCGCGAGATTATGTTCTCGGGGTGCCTGATACCGTTACGTTCACAGTCGGTCCACTGTCCATACTTTTCGATAATCCAAGCTAGCTGACCCACCGGTGAATCCGCTAGGCCATAACCTAACGTTTGCGGCCGCGTACTCTGCTGTTGTGCATAAGCTGAGTCATAGGTTTGGTAATAAGCAAAACGCGTTACCGCTTCTTGCGTGCGTGGATCGTTCGCTGATATGGCACCCGGTGCCGCTATTGGCAGTGTGGTGTGAATGCCGAGAAGGCCTGCGGGTTGCTGCACGGCCATCGCTTGGCTTACCAGCCCACCCCAATCTCCGCCATGCGCAACATATGTGCTGTAGTTGAGTCGGCTCATCAGTTGGGACCACATGCCGGCAATTTTTTCGACACCGGTTCCCGGCGTGCGCGGCTTACCGGAAAAGCCATAACCTGGCAGTGAGGGGATTACGACATGAAATGCGTCATCAGGGGTGCCGCCGTGAGCAACGGGATCGGTTAGGCGGCTGATTAGATGTCGAAACTCTAAAATCGAACCCGGCCAGCCATGCGTTAGCAATACTGGCGTCGCCTGGCTATAGCGACTGCGTTGATGAATGAAATGGATGTCGATGTCATCGATCTGGGTGATGAAATTGGGCCAGCTATTGAGTAGCTTTTCACACTGCCGCCAGTCATATTCATCGCGCCAGTAATCGACTAATTCGCGCACATAGCTCAGTGGTATGCCCTGATCCCAGTCCTCTACGGTTTCTTCATCGGGGAAGCGCGTGCGCTGCAGGCGCTGCTGTAAGTCCTCAAGAATCGGGTCAGGTATGTCTATTACAAAATGATCAATGGGGTTGTTCATGGCGGTTTTGTTGATCCAGAAATTCGGGTAGATGGTGTCGCTCTGTTGCGGACTCTTGTGTTTTGCTTAACAAATGGGTCCTTCTCATCTCACGATCAAGAAATAATTTCCCCGTTACTAAACCCGCTTCACGAGCCCGCGCAAGCCACGTAATTGTGTCAGCACCTTCCTCAGATGTACGCAGTATGCGCCGAGTTAGGGTTCTAAAGCGAGGGAGAGCGCTTTTAACGCCGGGGGTGTCTGCCCAGCCGGGATGCATGGCATTGACGACAATATTGTCTACTGCCCATTCTTGCGCCCACTGTTCCGTGATAATCGTCAATGCACGCTTACATCGTGCGTAAGCGCGATCACCCTGATAATTCTCAGGCGTCATTTCTAACTTATTGCATCGCAATGTTTCGGTATACATACCGCCCGAGACCACATTTATCACCCGCGCTGGGTCAGTGTGGCCACGTAGGCACGGCAGTAATCCGCGGGTGAGTCGCCAGGGGCTGAGTAATAACAGGGCAAAACTCTGCTCATAGCCTTCGGCTGTTGTCCCGTACTCGTTGAACAATGCCCCGGCGTTATTAATTAGCACGTCGATAGGTTTGGCTTCTTTACACAGCAGCGCAGTTAGTCGGTCGACCTCACTCATTAACGACAAGTCGGCAAGCGCAATACGAATATCGTCGCGGCCAGTCTGATCCTTAAGGGTTGCTAGTAATGGCGCAGCTTTCTTGGGGTCTCGAATGACTAATGTGAGATCCGCTTGGGCCTCGGCAAGGGCGATTGCACTGGCAAGTCCTAAGCCCGAATTGGCGCCTGTGATAAGCACGTGTTTACCTGCGAGTGACCGGCTGACGGGCTGCCAGCGTTTTAAACCGCGTTTGAATCCAAGCTTACTAAATAGCGCGACACCGGGTACTACCAGGGCATCCGCTCGCTCTGTATCAGGTTGGCAGGTAGGCACGTCATTTGAATCGAGCAGCGCTCGCTTAAGTCCTGCAAGGCTGGCAGCGCCCATGGCTCGCATGCCCGATTCAAAGCGCTGGGAGAACTTTTCTAATCCATAGTGATAATTAAACACTGCTGTGTACTCGATATGCGTACTGCCGTCACGTTCGCTAAACACAATAGTATCGAGAACCTCAAAGAAACGACCTGTTCCTTTCAGGACGATGGTGTGCCATGGGGTGTACTCAAGAATTTCGTACCTCAGGCGAAGACGGGTTGGACCAGCAAGACAGCTGACATCAAATTGACTACCTAACTGCACTGGTCCCTCGGTCGTTTTCCGCGCAGTTACCGCAGTCGCATCCCATTCGGTCGTTGTACGGAAGTCAGCTACGTAACGAAAACACGCCTCAAGCGAGCGCGGAACTTCAATTTCTTCATGCAGGGTGATCATGGTGGGGGCGACCTTTTCGCGTGTGTGAACTCAGTTACGGCAAGAACACGACTTCAGTTCACTGTCTTAGCTGTCGTCTTCTACCCATACCGTGCGCAGTGGCTCACCAAAATCATCGTAGATGACTTTTTTCTTGGGTCTCGAGCGGCGCGCTGACTTGGCGCGTGCGCTATTTTGCGTCTGTTTACGTTGATCCAGTGCGACCACGACGTCGTCTATAGGGGTCCGCTGGGTGCTCGGCTGATTGAAAATAGGCGTATGCAAAGGCTTTCCCCTACCTTCGAGGCCTGTTTCTCCCTGAGACACTTGTTCGATCGCTCCACCTTTTGCGATGAAGTTCTCGGTTTGCTGATCGAGCTGTGCCCTAAGTTCTGTTTTAGTAGGTGGTTTTTTCACGACATTTATAATCTCCAGCGGTACAGTATAAGCGGCTTCGCAATAATTGTGCAGACAATCTCTTGGTCAAACTAGGGGTATTTTCTGTTTAAATACAAACATTCCTTTGCTGGCCTTAGTTCATGACCTTATTCGTTTTCATTGTTGTTGTTATTTTAGTGCTGCTGATTTTAAATCGTTGGCTGTCTGGCGCAGACATGTCCTATCTAGATCAGACCCAACCACGGCCGATTATGGGCGAGCCGCCGAGTGATGAAAGCGCAGCAGTCGCCGCATTGGTTAAGACGTTTACTTCAGCATCTAAAGGTAAGGGCGGACTCGGACGCAGTAGAATTACTGCTATGCGAGAGACGATGGATGCCATTGGCAATGACCGAGAATATGTAAGCGAGATACGGCCTTGTAGCACAGCGGAAATAGATGCTCCGAGGGCGCCAATATTCGCTTTGAAGCGGAGCAAAGTGCCCGCGTCGCTGTCTGCGCCTGCAGGCGAATGGGTGTTAGCGCCAGGTTATGACCCTGCTCGCAGATTGCTCTATATTCATGGTGGCGCCTTTATGGCGGGTAGCCCAAAGAGTCACCGTATCATCACCGATAAACTGTCCCGAGTCTCAGGTGCGGCTGTTTTCGCAGTAGATTATCGTTTGATGCCTGAGCACAGTCGCGAGGCAATGCGCGAAGACTGCGCAGGGGCTTACCGGTGGTTGTTAGATAACGGTCCAGAGGGCCCCGCTGCATTGACATCTATAGCGATTGCGGGTGACTCGGCCGGCGGTTGCTTGACGCTAGGTACTTTGGCCTACGCTAAGGCCGAAGGTTGGCGGGCACCTAATGCGGCGATAGCCATTAGCCCCGTGACCGACATGACGCTAACGACACCGTCGGTATATTACAACCGTCACACGGATCTGCTGTTGGGCCCCGCATTTGGTCAAGTGATACGACAGCCTGCGATGCTGCGCAATTTAGCTTCCGCTTTGCTGACCCGACGTTCGCCCGCATCTCCGGTATTATCGCCTCTGCGGGGTGACCTCAGCGGTCTAGCGCCCACGCTAATTCAGGTGAGTACTCACGAAATGCTGTTTGACGACGCGCACCGATATTACCAACGCGCCACGGCTGCTGGGAGTCCTACGACTTTGCAGTGTTTCGCTAACATGGTGCATGTTTGGCATATGTTTTCACCGCAGTTGCCTGAAGCCGAGTTTGCTTTCGAGCAAATTAAGACGTTTTTGGCCGACTGCGGATGTATCGCCGATGTCGATCTTAAGGATTCTGCGGCATGAGATTTATACGTTCATTGCTCGTGCTGCTGTGGATGACGGTCTCGGTGATACCGGCAGGTAGTTTGCTGATTATTGGTTCATTTATTGTGGGCCCGGATCGAGTCTGGTGGTGGATTGCCGTGCCGTGGCTCAGGGCGAGTATTTTCGCCGCAAAATATATAGGTGGTGTGAATTATCGGGTGCGCGGTGAGGAAAACCTGCCCGATCGAAATGACAAGCAACGGATTATCCTTTGTCCTAAACATCAATCCACCTGGGAGACATTCTTCTTCCCCAGTATGGCGCCCCGCCAGTTGGCCTATGTCTTTAAAAAAGAGCTGCTTCAGATCCCATTTTTTGGCTGGTCTTTGGGGCGCTTGGAAATGGTACATATCGATCGTAGTTCGCGAGCTGAGGCTTGGACTAAAGTTGCGACACTGGGCGCAGAGCTAATGGACAGGGGCAAATGGGTCATCATGTTTCCTGAGGGCACACGCACGATGCGCGGGGAGCGAGGTGGTTATAAAACGGGTGCCTCGCGACTGGCGCTTGCGACGGGTGCCAGTATTATTCCTATTGCAGTGTCATCGGGGCGCTGCTGGCCACGTCGTTCATTTCGATTCAATCCCGGATTGGTGGACGTATCGATAGGAGCACCGATTGCGCCGAAGCCTGGTCAGTCGTCGGCTGACTTGATGGGCGAAGTTGAAGAATGGATCGAGGCGGAAATGCGTATTATCGACCCAGAGGCTTACTACGATGAGCAGATAAACTAAGGCGCTGAGGCAGAATTCAGTTGCACCCGGATTGGCGCCGCCACCGAAGTGCATCTTGAGGCATACTAAATAGCGTAGACATAGATCCGGCAATGACAAATAGCAGAGGAAATTACGATGGCAATTCAACAACGATTGATCGATTACACGCACGATTCGCTTACTTTACAGGCGGCAATGTTTTGGGACGACGCGATGGGCCCGAGGCCTGCGGTTTTAGTCGCGCCGACATGGGCTGGACGCACCGAATTTGAGAACGGGCAGGCGAGACATTTAGCAGAGCTCGGTTATGTGGGTATCGCTATTGATATGTACGGCAAGGGATTGGTGGGTGACGGGCCCGAGCAATGCACGGCACTGATGACACCAGTTTTTTCTGATCGTGCGTTACTACAGGATCGTATGACTGCAGCGACCACCATGGCGCGCGCTCAACCCGAAGTGTTGGCGCAGCCTCTGGCGGCGGTTGGTTTTTGCTTTGGCGGACTATGCGTACTCGACTTGGCACGCACACATGTAGATATCGCCGGCGTGGTGTCATTCCACGGCCTACTAATGGCAGCCGATAATGTCACCAGCCCTGAAAATATCGCTAAAGTACTCGTGTTGCACGGTTATGACGACCCGATGGTAACTCCAGACGCGATGGTTGCCTTTGCTGACGAGATGACCGCCGCGGGTGTTGATTGGCAGGTAAGCGCTTACGGTGGTACAGGCCATGCGTTCACCAATCCTCACGCCGCAGACCCAAGTAATGGCATGATGTACAACCCGGTGGTCGCCGAACGGACTTTCGCGGCAATGCGTGCATTTCTCGCTGAGGTGTTGGGTAGCTAATGGGGTTCTATAACAAACACGTTGTACCTAGACTAGTTACCTGCGCCTGCGGGACCAAGCCAGTGCTAATTCAGCGGCAGAAGGTAGTGCCGCTGGCCCATGGTACCGTGCTCGAAATAGGGTTCGGGGCTGGGCAGAACTTGCCACACTACGACAGCGCGCGAATCGATGCGGTGATTGGCATTGATCCTTGCGAGGTGTCTTGGCAGCTGGCGCAAGCGCGAGTCAGCGCGGTGGATTTCCCCGTCGAATTCGTGGCCGCTTCTGCGGAATCTATTCCGCTGGGCGACCATGAGGTAGATTCCGTGCTGCTGACCTTTGCCCTGTGCACCATCCCCAATCCTGAGGCGGCCTTGCACGAGATGCGCCGAGTATTGAAGCCGGGTGGAGCGTTGATTTTTTGTGAGCACGGTCAGGCGCCAGACGCCCATATTGCACGATGGCAGGCGCGGGTTAATCCACTTTGGCGGCGCCTAGCAGGCGGTTGTAATCTCAATCGAGATATTCCCAAGCTGTTAACCAGCGCGGGCTTCAACACAGAGGCGATTTCACAGATGTATTTGCCGAGTACGCCGAAGATCGCAGGATATAACCTGTGGGGCGTTGCCAAGGCGCATTAGCGAGCGTTTTTTTTATCAGGCTGCGGCGGTGGGTGTTTCCAAGACAACTGCCGTAGGGGCGTAAAACCCTGAGATCTTATAAATCTTGATCTGTGGCTTTAACCAAAATCAATAAAAGCTTATTTAAGGAGCGTGTGATGCACACACCCCAGGTGAATTTTAATTTAGCGGCCCAGATTTTAAAGCAGGCCGACCTAAGTCACACCCGCACGGCAATAATTTTTGAGGGTAATAGCTGCACCTATGGTGAATTTTCTGAGCGAGTGCGTAAGCAGGCGACCATGCTCCGAGAATCTGGTGTGTGCCTGGGTGATCGTGTTGGCTTTTTAGGGCTAAACCAACCTGCGTTTCTTGAAACTATGGTCGCAGCAACTGCATTAGGTGCCGTATTCGTACCATTGAATTTTCGACTTACGGGAGAAGAGCTGGCATTTATTATTGGCGACGCAGGGGTTCATACGCTGATCGTTGATTCCGAACTAGTATCGGTGATCGATGGGGTTAAAGATCGCTTACCTTGCCGCCATTATTTTGTTGTCGGTGCTGAGCCGATGATGGGTTTTGCGTCGCTCGATACGGCAGTCACATCTGCCGCGCAGCTTGCCGATTGTGTTGAGTTAGGTCAGCACGACACTTTTTTGATTATGTATACCTCGGGTACAACGGGCTTACCGAAGGGCGCGATGCTCACTCACGGCAATATTATGTTTAATAACGTCAACGCCAATTTGGCATTCGGCGGCTCGCGCGATGACGTCCTGTTGACCGCCGCACCGCTGTTTCACATCGGCGCGCTCAATGTAATGACAATTGCAGCACTGCAAATGGGCAATCCGCTGGTGTTAATCAAAAGTTTCGACCCTGGCGTTGTGCTAGATGCCATCGGTCAGTACCGCATTACTCACATGTTTGGTGCGCCGGCGATGTATCTTTTTATGGCGCAGCATCCCAACTATGCAACTGCTGATTTAAGCAGTATCAACTTGCTCGTTGTGGGCGGTGGACCTTGCCCAGAGCCGCTGATTTTGTTGTACGGAGAGCGTGGTATAAAGTTCTGTCAGGGCTACGGACTAACCGAGACGGCACCGTTTTCTACTTTCTTAGGTCCAGAGCGCTGTCTGGAAAAGGTGGGTTCGGCTGGATTGCCGCCGATACTTTCGGGTATTCGCATTGTCGATGAACAAAATCGTCCGGTTGCCGCAAATGTGCGAGGAGAAATTTGCTGTAGTGGTCCCAATATTATGAAAGGCTACTGGAATCGCCCCGAAGCGACGGCGGAGGCCATTGATCCGGAAGGCTGGTTTCACTCTGGCGACATTGGTTATCTCGATGACGAGGGCTACCTTTTTATCTGTGATCGACTAAAAGATATGGTGATCTCTGGTGGTGAGAATGTGTATCCCGCCGAAGTTGAGAGTGTTTTGTACAACCACCCTGACATCGCAGAGGTGGCGATCATCGCTTTACCCGATGAGAAGTGGGGGGAGGCAGTGACGGCAGTAGTTGCTTTGCATCCAGACAAATCGATGACTTTAGCGGCATTGCGCGAGTTTGCCACACCGCTTCTGGCGCGCTATAAAATACCGCTCCGCTTACACTTAGTAGATGCATTGCCCCGCAACCCTGCGGGTAAAGTGCTGAAGTTCCAGTTGCGTGAGCAGCTGGGTTAATCTACCTGTGAGGTGCAGCGTATCGCTGATGTTGCTGCACCGATTCTCCCTGATGTTAAACGGCCGGCGCTATACTCGCATTTTGTTAGCCTGCTGCGGCGATTTACCATGTGGTTTATCCGTACGCTGAGCTACACTACACCGCATGAACTCACGTCGTATTTTATTTTTGCTCGTTGTACTCCTAATGACCGCATGTCAATCGCGACCTGCCGAAAAGGTAAACTTTGCCGCCGCACGCCCGGTTAATTTTTCCGGCAATTGGGAGGTGGATTACGGCCGTAGTGACAACGTACAAAATCAATTCAATAGCCTGGCCCGTCAATTACAGCGCGATGCCGAACGAAGAGCGCGTGCGGCAGAACGTGGGTCGAGCTATAACGGCGGTGTTCAAGGCAGCGGGAGATCAATTCTTGCCTTAGCAGAGATGGCTGAATTGATCACGGCGACACAATTACTTGATGTTGAGCAAAACGAGCAGGAAGTTCGAGTCAAACGAGATCAAAGTTTTGCTTTGGTCTGTGATCTGACCCAGGCGCCACCGGTAGTAACGGAAACCCCTTTTGGTCGCGAATCGTGCGGCTGGGATGGGCATCAATTGTATTTTCATATCAGCTTGCCTGACGGCTTAGACGTACGACATCGACTAACGCGCTCTAGCTTGGGTGATTGGTTGGGCGTGCAAACCGCGGTTTACTCCACCTCGGTGAGCCAGCCCTTTGTCGTCAATACCGTATACGGTCGATATGACCCGAATGCCGGCGGCTATCGTTGCACTGAAACCTTGAGTAAGGGGCGTGTTTGTACGACTGAACAGCCGAGTGAACAATGATTTTAACTAATAGACTCCGGACAAACTTCGATGGCAGGGACAACTGCGGCGCGATGCGATTAACGGCTGCACTCACTGTAATCCTTATCAGTCTCATCGGCTGTCAAGGTTCACGTGACGGCGTCCAGTTCCAACCTAAGGTTGACATAGTGCCTAGCGATTGGCCTGCAGCGCTCACTCCAGAGCCATTGCTGAGCACTACGCAGCCGGTGTCTGACATTGAAGTTGGCGTATTACTTTTTGACGCGGGTGTGGATGCGGACGACAAGCGAGCAAATGCAGTTTTAAGGCGGGTTGAGTCAAGTTTATTGGCAGCGCAGTTGCGAGACACGCTTGTCGAGAGTGGCCAATGGGGCGCAGTGCGGGTGTTGCCTGAACCGAGTACGGCTGTCGCCTTATCGCTAACCGGCAAGATCGTCCACTCTGATGGTCTAAACTTAGTGCTCGATGTGAGCGCTGATGACACCAGTGGACGCAGCTGGCTTAGTCAGCGCTACCGTGGGCAGGCCAGCGGCGCTGCGTATCCTGTTCGCCCTGATCGTGATCCATTTTCGGCGCTCTATATACGCATAGCAAACGATCTATTGTCCGCGATGCGTTTATTGACAGATGTACAGCGACGTCAGTTGCCGCAGATCGCACAAATTCGTTACGCCCAGCAATTAGCGCCCAATGCATTCAGCGGCTATTTAGTGACGCAAGCCGGCAGTCTGACATTGCAGCGATTGCCAGCCAAGGGCGATCCAATGCTTGCGCGGATTGAACGCATCCGTCAGCAGGAGTATCTGTTTATCGATACGGTTGACGATCAATATGTCGAATTGCTCCAATCTTTAAAACCGACTTATGACCTTTGGCGCCAATCTACTTGGGAGCAGGCAGATTATTTGGCTGACTATCAGCAGCGTGCTAGTCAACGTCAGATTAAGGCTGAGCAAGGAAGTTTTGCGGCGATGCAGCAGGTTTACTCAACCTATCGTTCCGTCAAGGTGCAGGAGCAGGATTTGTTCGCACTGGCTAAGGGATTTGGTAATGAGGTAGAGCCGACCGTTCTCAATGCGGACGATCAAGTATTTCGTTTAACGGGTACATTGGGATCACAGTATCAGGAATGGCGCAGTATTCTTGCGCAAATATTTGCGTTGGAGTCAGGAATCTAAAATGAATCTTTTGAAATTGAACGCAACCTGCCCCAAAGGGCTGGGCAGTTTACTGGTGCCTGAGTTAGTCGGCTTAGGTGCAGAGAATGTCCGTGAAACCCCCGCCGGTGTTGCCTTTGAAGGCACCTTGGCAACGGCTTATCGCGCCTGTCTATGGAGTCGTTTTGCCAACCGGATATTGCTGAACTTGTCTGAGTTTGCTGCCAACGGTGCCGATGAAATTTATGAAGGCGTCAAGCGACTGCCCTGGCATGAACACATCGCACCAGGGAAAACACTGGCTGTAGACTTTTCTGGCCGCAGCGAATCAATTCGCAATACGCAGTTTGGTGCGCAGCGCTGTAAAGACGGCATTGTCGATAGTATTCGAGCGCAGGGTGAGGAGCGGCCTAATGTCGATGTAAAGGCGCCCGATTTACGGATCAATGTTCGAATTTACCGCGGCAAAGTTACGGTGGCTATCGACCTCGCGGGCACTAGCTTACACCGCCGAGGCTATCGCCTCGATGGTGGCAAGGCGCCGTTGAAAGAGAATCTTGCTGCCGCGGTATTGACCCGGGCGGGGTGGCCGCAGCACGCACAGGCCGGTTGGTCCTTGATCGATCCCATGTGTGGCTCAGGGACACTTTTACTTGAAGCTGCGATGATGGCGCTCAATCATGCGCCGGGCCTAGAGCGGATGCACTGGGGCTTTGATGGATGGCGCCAGCATGATGTAGCCCAGTGGGAGGCTATTGTCGCCGATGCGCGCAGCAAAGTACTCAGCGAGCCGCCAGGGGGTTTAGAAATTCGAGGTTACGACGGCGATATCGCCGCCATTCGACGCGCTGAAGAGAATATCTATCGTCTGGGCTTAGATCGGTTGGTTCGTGTACTACCTAAGAGTATCAATCAGTTAACGCGACCGACACACAGGGATATGACGCATGGTTTATTGGTCTGTAATCCACCCTGGGGTGAGCGTCTGAGCGACAGTTCCGCCATGAGATATTTATATCGAGAGCTCGGCGAGACGATGGATCGCGAATTTCGTGGCTGGCAGGCGGCTGTACTGACTTCAAATGCCTCATTGGGCAGAGACATTGGATTGCGTAGCCACCGGCAGTACCCACTAAACAATGGTGCGCTAGACGTGCAAATCCTGTTGTTTGATCTTAATGAGCAGAATAAATTATCGCCGCGGTCAGGGGGCTTGCAGACGGCGAAGCCGGCACAAACGCGCCAAGAGCGAAGCGGAGTTACCGATGCAGAGTCGGCGCCGCAGCCATGGGCTAGCGCCAATGTAGAGTCTGCTGAAGCGACGGAGTCTGCAGATAAAACGCAGCTGGTTAACCCCTGGTCGACGGCGGTGCCAAGACTGGATAATTCTATGGACCTAGACCTAGATAGTGCACAGCCACCTGGGTCTGCAGCCAGCTACCTCAGCCCAGGCGCAGAGATGTTTGCTAACCGCGTGCGCAAGAACGTACGCAAGCTGAGAACATGGGTGCGCAAGCAGGACATCAGCTGCTACCGCCTATACGATGCGGATATGCCCGAGTACGCCGTGGCTGTAGATTGGTATGACGGGCATATTCATGTGGCCGAATATGCGCCACCGAAAGATATTGATGAAGCGTCGGCCATTAGGCGACTCGATGAAGTGTTGACAGCGCTACCCGTTGCCTTGGGCCTGCCCACCCGAACCGAGATTGCGGTCAAGCGCCGTCGGCGTCAGCAGGGTAAGTCTCAGTACGAGCGCATGGATCAGCGTGGCGAAAAGCTTGAGGTGCA
The DNA here is from genome assembly GCA_963926325.1 of uncultured Luminiphilus sp. GTDB lineage: Bacteria > Pseudomonadota > Gammaproteobacteria > Pseudomonadales > Halieaceae > Luminiphilus. Next base: position 23,143 of record CAWUXF010000039.1, read on the forward strand.
TGAAGGTAAGGCGAGATTATTGGTCAACCTTCACGATTACCTCGATACGGGACTTTTCTTAGACCATCGGCCATTGCGCTTACGGATTGCTGCTGAAGCAGCCGGAAAACACTTTTTAAACCTATTTTGTTACACCGGTGTCGCTTCTTTACACGCAGCGCTGGGCGGTGCAGTTACGACCACTAGCGTGGACTTATCCAATACCTACCTCAATTGGTTCAACGAAAACTTGGCACTTAACGGCTTGTCGGATAGGCAGCATCGAGCAGAGCGTGCGGACTGTATGCAGTGGCTCGACGAATGCCACGAGAAACATCAAAAGACCTATGACCTCATTTTGCTTGATCCACCCTCGTTTTCTAACTCCAAGGCCACCGAAGAAACCTTTGATGTACAGCGAGATCATGCGGCGCTGGTTGAGCGAACAATGAAGGTACTGAGCCCTCAGGGCGTGTTGTATTTTTCGAATAATCGCAAGAAATTTCGCATTGCTGAGGACTTGAAAGAGCGTTTTGAAATTGCAGATATCTCCGCGGCAACCATTCCAGAAGACTTTGAAAGACGCCGCGATATTCACCAGTGTTGGCAGATTCGCCACCGTCCATGATGTGGCCTGCCTAGTGATTCGCAGTACGCTGAGTGGGTGATAGCGAAAACGATGAATGTAAGCGATCAAACGACTTATTCGTTGTCTGGTAGTCAGAGAATTTAGTAAACTAACGGCCAGTATGCGTGGGTCTTCACCGGTCAATAGGAAAAGTTCTCCACATTCGGTTTTTTTTCTTGCTTACCAGATACTACAGGTAAAATCGAAAGCGTAACTTTACGTTTTGAATATAAGAGATTGTTTTTAAACGTTATTTTGTAGTAAATTTGTGTTCAGCTTGATTTTCGCTGAATGGCTGAGAAAATTTAGGGTATCACCGAGACATTTCTTCCCCACAGTTATCCACAGGCTGTGGGGGGGCGCACTTGCTGATTTCATGGTAATTACCAGGTATGTTTCATGCTGAAACACAATGCCCTTTAAACCGCCATATTTGCTACCTCAGGTGACACATTTGTTACAGATTGGTGAGTGTGTTTGATGTCGTTGGGCCCACTAAAACTGGTGCAAGCGAAATACTGTTAACGATGTTATTCTGCATGGCTGTGATCGGAGAAGTTAAATTATGCCTAAAACTCTTTATGACAAGCTCTGGGATAGCCATCTCGTAGAGCAGCGCAGTGATGGTACTGCACTCATTTATATCGATCGTCAGCTGCTGCATGAGGTGACTTCACCGCAAGCGTTTGAAGGCCTTCGTTTGGCGGGGCGCAAGCCGTGGCGGATCAGTGCCAGTATCGCAGTCCCAGACCACAATGTTTCAACCGAGAAAGAAGAGCGGGCGGGTGGTGTCGCAGCAGTGAAAGACAATGTTTCACGTATCCAGCTGCAAACTTTGGATGAAAATTGCGAGCATTTTGCCATTCCAGAAATTGGCATCAACGATATCCGTCAAGGAATTGTGCACGTTATGGGGCCGGAGCAAGGCGCTACGCTGCCGGGTATGACCGTTGTTTGTGGCGATTCACATACTTCAACTCATGGTGCTCTGGGTGCACTGGCGCACGGTATTGGTACGTCAGAAGTTGAGCATGTGCTGGCGACCGGCTGCTTAATCCAACGTAAAATGCGTAATTTTAAAATTGAAGTGACGGGCAGTCTGCCGCTCGGCGTGACCGCAAAAGACATGGCGCTCGCGATTATTGGTGAGATTGGCACGGCTGGTGGCACTGGCTTTGCCATTGAGTTTTGTGGCACGGCCGTTCGTGAGCTGTCGATGGAGGCTCGCATGACACTCTGTAATATGGCAATCGAGGCGGGTGCTCGCGCCGGTATGGTTGCCGTCGACGACACCACTATTGATTACGTCAACGGTAAACCCTTTGCGCCGGTGGGCCCCGACTGGGATAGCGCAGTGAAATGGTGGCAAACGCTACATACTGATGAAGGCGCTGAATTTGAGCGTGAATTAATTATCGATGCCGCCATGATCATGCCCCAGGTCACTTGGGGTACTTCACCGGAGATGGTTGTCGCCGTCGATGGTTTAGTGCCCACCATGGCTGACATGCCTGACGATACTGCACGCGCAGGGCTGGCGCGCGCACTAAAATACATGGGCTTGACTGAAGGGCAGTCTATTACCGATATCGTCCCTGATGTCGTCTTTATTGGATCCTGCACGAATTCACGAATAGAAGATTTACGCGCGGCAGCGGCGGTAGTTAAAGGGCGCCATATTGCCTCAACGATTAAGCAAGCGTTGGTGGTGCCGGGCTCTGGTTTGGTTAAAGCGCAAGCTGAAGCCGAGGGGCTGGATCAAATATTTATAGCGTCGGGTATGGAATGGCGTGAACCGGGTTGTTCGATGTGTCTCGCCATGAATGCCGACAAGTTATTGCCAGGCGAGCGATGTGCGAGTACTTCAAACCGAAATTTCGAGGGTCGTCAGGGCTTTGGCGGACGCACTCACTTGGTGAGTCCTGCGATGGCTGCAGCGGCGGCTGTCGCGGGTCATTTTATTGATGTCAGAATGTTGGCGGAGGCAATTTGATGGAGGTCTTTACAGTACTAGATGGCTTAGTTGCACCAATGGATCGCGCCAATGTGGACACCGATCTCATGATCCCCAAGCAATTTCTGAAGTCGATCAAGCGCAGTGGCTTTGGTCCTAATTTATTTGATGAGCTGAGATATTTAGACGAAGGGCAGCCTGATGCTGACTGTAGCGCCCGCCCACTGAATACTGAATTCCCATTGAACTTTGCTCGTTATAAGGGTGCCTCGGTTCTACTCACCAGAGAGAATTTTGGTTGTGGTTCATCGCGAGAGCACGCGCCCTGGGCGATAGTTGACTTTGGCATTCGCTGCATTATTGCACCGAGTTTTGCTGATATTTTCCGCAGTAATAGTTTCAAAAATGGCTTGCTGTGTATCGAGGCTGATCCGGCGACTGTCGATCGGTTATTTGCGCAGATGTACGCCAGTGAAGGGTATCGGCTTACTGTAGATTTAGAACGTCAATGCGTCGAAACACCCGAGGGTGAAATAATTCCTTTTGAAGTGGATGGTTTTCGACGTAACTGCTTGCTAAACGGCCTCGATGACATCGGCATTACACTACAAAGCGAAGCGCGTATTCGGGAATTTGAGGGTGAGCATAAGACGCGTTTCCCCTGGCTATTTTCTACACTGGAGGTCTGACGGTGTATCGTATTTTAATGTTGCCTGGTGACGGTATCGGCCCTGAAGTCGTTGCTCAAGCGCAGCGCATTCTGGAACGCACTGCGACGCTGTATGGATTTGAACTGGCTTTGTCTGAAGCCGATTTAGGGGGTATAGCTATCGATCGTCAGGGTGCACCGTATCCCGAGGCGACGCAGCTGGCAGCGCGTCAAGCAGACGCGATTTTACTCGGCGCTGTAGGTGGACCTAAGTGGGATTCACTCGCTGCAGGTGAGCGTCCAGAGCGTGGTCTTTTGGCGATTCGCGCCGATCTTGAATTGTTTGCAAATTTAAGACCTGCAATTTTATATCCCCAGCTAGCTGACGCATCTAGCCTCAAACCAGAATTGGTGGCAGGGCTTGATTTGTTGATCGTTCGAGAGTTAACGGGCGGTATTTATTTCGGAGAGCCCCGTGGTATCCGCGAGCTGGAAAACGGCGAGCGAGAGGGATTCAATACCTACGTGTATCGCGAGAGTGAAGTTGAGCGCATTGCCCGTTTAGCGTTCGAATTAGCGCGCAAGCGCGGTAGTCGCGTGTGCTCAGTAGACAAAGCAAATGTTCTCGAAGTCACCATGCTGTGGCGCGAGGTTGTTGAGCGGATTGCTGTCGATTATCCAGATGTAGAGCTCAGTCATTTATATATAGATAATGCGGCAATGCAGTTGGTTCGAGCGCCAAAACAGTTTGATGTGATGGTCACGGGTAATATCTTTGGTGATATTTTGTCTGATACCGCAGCGATGTTGACCGGATCGATCGGTATGCTGCCGTCGGCTTCACTCGACGCAGCCGCAAAAGGTTTGTATGAGCCAGTGCACGGTTCAGCGCCTGATATTGCCGGTCAGAATATGGCTAACCCGTTGGCGACGATTTTGTCTGTCGCGATGTTGTTGCGCTATTCCTTTGGAGAGCTGAAGGCTGCGGCGGCTATCGAAGCGGCGGTTTCTGCTGTTTTAGATAGCGGCTTGCGAACTGGCGATATCGCGCTCGAGGGCGAAAGCGTTTGCGGAACCACTGATATGGGTGATGCAGTATTGGCCGCTCTGGCCTAATTTAATCTGATAAGAGTTGTATAAATGAGTAAGACAGTCGATGTCGCGGTTGTGGGTGCTACCGGTGCGGTAGGTGAGGCCATAATCGAAATTTTAGAGTCGCGAGATTTTCCAGTGGGTAAACTGTATGCCTTAGCGTCGAATCGTTCAGCGGGAAAAACCATTTCGTTCCGCGGCAAGCGGGTTACGGTGACCGATTTAGCTGAGTTTGATTTTAGTCAAGTTGCGATCGGACTATTTTCGGCGGGGGGCTCAGTCTCTGAGCTTTATGCCCCTAAGGCAGCAGCGGCGGGTTGCGTTGTCATAGATAATACTTCGCACTTTCGGCGTGATATCGATATCCCGCTAGTGATACCGGAGGTGAATCCGCATGCGATTGCGCAATATGAAAACCGCGGCATTATTGCTAATCCAAATTGCTCTACGATAGGTATGTTAGTAGCACTGAAGCCAATTCGTGATGCAGTGGGTTTAGAAAGGATCAATGTAGCGACCTATCAGGCCGTGAGCGGCACGGGCAAAGAGGGAATTGAGGAGCTGGCAGGGCAGACAGCGAAGCTGTTGAATGCTCAAGGTATTAAGGTCAATGTGTATTCCAAGCAAATTGCATTCAACGCGTTGCCCCATATCGATACCTTCCAGGACAATGGCTACACCCGTGAAGAGATGAAAATGGTCTGGGAGACGCAGAAGATTTTTGAAGACGAGTCGATCCAAGTCAATCCGACGTGTGTGCGTGTGCCAGTATTTTTTGGACACTCAGAGGCGCTGCATATTGAAACGCGGGACAAAATTTCCGCGGAGCAGGCGCGCGCGCTACTTGAGGCCGCTCCGGGGGTTACAGTGATGGATCGGCGTGAAGATGGCGGTTATCCGACCGCAGTAACTGAGTCCGCAGGTCAAGATCCGGTGTTTGTGGGCCGAATTAGGGAAGATATTTCGCACCCTCGCGGGCTCGATTTATGGGTAGTTTCGGACAATGTGCGCAAGGGTGCGGCGCTTAATTCTGTGCAAATTGCTGAGTTGTTATTACGGGATTATTTGTGATCTCTGTTTAACAATAAATCACGCTAGAACTAAGCACTTACACCCTATGGCGATAAGTGGTAAAAGAAGACTTTGTACGCCTGTTAGCATTCCATAAGGCGTAAACAAGATGTTTAAGGTAGACAAAGGATGGGAAATTTTAAGCGCTCGGTACTATTTGCAGTATTGACGCCTTTGCTCGCCCCGGCAACGTGGGCATTAGGGCTTGGTGAGATGAAGATGCTCTCGTATCTGAACGAGCCGTTGCAGGCCGAGGTAACGCTGCTTGATGTCAACGGCCTTGAGGCTGAAGACATTCACATTCGTCTAGCCACCGCTGACGATTTCGCGCGAATGGGCGTAGAGCGTGCCTATTTTCTAACCAGCGTGCAATTCACGGTTGAAGTCGATACGTCGGGTCGTGGTCGAGTGCTGTTGACGACAACAGAGCCCCTGCTAGAGCCCTATATCGACCTTATCGTTGAAACCCGCTGGCCAGCGGGCCGTTTATTGCGTGAATATACCGTTCTAGTTGACTTGCCTGATATTAATCGCACCGAGTTGATGACATCTTCTTCAAAACCAGTTAATCCGCGTGGTCAGCAAGCGTCACCTACAGCGGCGCCAGAAAATAAGCCGGTAGCTAAGGCCTCGCCCCGCCCCGCGCGCAACTACGATGGTAATGCGGGTGCAATGCCGACCCCTGGCGAACGTTATCTGGTACAGCGAAACGACACGCTCTCGGAAATCTCCGCCCAAGGTCGTCCACAGGGAGCCTCTGTTGAGCAGGCTATGGTGGCGACACTAGAAATGAATCCAGAGGCTTTTAATGGCGGGAATATCAATGGGTTGAAGGCAGGCTATGTACTTAATATGCCTACTGAAGATGATATTCGCCTGACTAACCAAGGCGCAAATCGTGCGGTTGCAGAGCAAAACAAAGACTGGCGCAATGGCGTTCGACGACAGCCAGCGCTGCGCGTAGTCGCCGATAACGAATTGCTTGATAGCAATTCGATTGATACAGATATAGAAGAGCCCTTGTTGGCAGATGATGATCAGAATGCTGAAACGTTAGCTGCGAGGTCACAAGCGGTGCTGTCAAGTGACGAGGCGGCTGATCGTGCCGCAGCGAATGTCGCAGAAGCAGATAACGCACAGGATGAAAAACCGCTGCCAAACGCTAGCGTTGCCGGGGAATCTGCAGCACGGGCTGCATCCTCCGCTGTTGACTTAGCTGCAATTCAGCAGCGACTTAGTCAGCTGTCTGATCAGGTCGATAACATGCGCGAGCTGGTGACGTTAAAAGATCAACAAATTGCGATATTACAACAGCAGTTGGCAGCCAAAGCCGTGACCACAAATAATTCCGATGCGATTGCTGAGACAGCCGCTAGCAAAAGTGGATTTGGATGGTGGATCTATGTGCTCGGTGTTTTCGTGTTGGCATCTATCGGTGGCATTTTGTATGCCCGTAGAGCCGATCAACATGCCAGTGACGACCTGCTAGAAGCGCTTGATGATAATGTGGATGGCGATTTCCTAAGAGATAGCGCAGAGCTGAAACCTGCACCAGCCGAGGATTCAGCTGAGAGTGAAGAGTCGAGTGCTGCTGACACAGCCAAGATAGAAAAAGATGGTGAGCGTGGTTATGGTCGCTTACTACTCAATAGTTATGCGGAAGTTGATACCGTTGCAGATGCCATCGCCGAAGCAGATATCTACATGGCATATGGTCGTTCTCAGCAGGCTATTGATCTATTAACTGCGGCGACTAGAGCTGAGCCTACACAGCCGGCAGGCTTTGTGAAGATGGTCGAGATACATCTTAAAAATGACTGTCGAGCAGAGGCGGAGGCGCTGTTACCGGCAATTGCTAAAACAGATGATGCGTTGGCGCTGTTGTCGGTAGAGAAAATGATAAGTGACTACAGGTTAACCGAGGTGGCGAGCGAAGCCTCAGTTGACTTGGGCGGTGCACCGGTGAATGCCGCAGCTAATGGAACCGAGCAGGCTCAGTTGACGGATGGGGACAGCACTACAGGTGGTGATGCACTGAACATTGATGCACTAAGCATTGATCCACTAAGCATTGATCCACTGAGCATTGATGCATTGACGCCTTCTGAAGATGTATCTTTCGCGCTGCCTAATACCGACTCAATAACTTCCCGCGCTGACGAAGATTTGACTAACGCAGCGACGTTAGCTGAGGACAATGTCTCTGATCTTGAACTCGATTTGGCGGATTGGAGTGATTTAGAGCTGCAAGAAGCAGCGGCGCAACCTCAGGAAGAGGCCGAGCCGCAACCTCAGGAAGAGGCCGAGCCGAAAGAGAGTAAACTCCCTCCAGAGTTGGCAGCGGTGCTTGGATCGGATATCCCGCCACCGGCCGCAGATTATGTGCCCGATGACGAGGATGGTCAGTTAGTTTATGCGTCTGAGTCGAATCCAGCGGAGGCTAAGTTAGATTTAGCACGCGCCTATCTTGATATGGGTGATGATGAAGGTGCGCGACCAGTGCTTGAGGAAGTGATTTCTGAGGGTGACCTGCAGCAGCAGGCACAGGCTCGCGAGTTGCTGTTGCGCATTGAGTAAAATCAGCCAGGGGTTTAGCGATACACGGGTGCCTGCGGGCACCCGTTTTGCTGCGCGTATCGAATATAATGGTGCACGCTTTCACGGTTGGCAGGCGCAGCCTCATCTGAGCTGTGCAACTGTGCAAGAATCGTTAGAAATAGCGCTCGCCCAAATTGCAAATTGCCCAGTGAAAACGCACTGTGCTGGGCGCACGGATACCGGCGTGCATGGTTTTGGACAAGTCATTCATTTTGATGACCCTGTTGGCCGCACCGCAAAAGCTTGGGTTATGGGCACAAATAGCGCGTTGCCCGAGGCTATTCGCGTGCATTGGGCCCAGCCGGTAAATGACGATTTTCACGCGCGTTTCAGTGCGACTGCGCGTCGTTATTGCTATGTCATTGCCAATACCGCAGTGCGTTCTGCACATCTTTCAGAGCTGGTCAGCTGGTTTCGCAAGCCCCTCGATGCCAATGCGATGCATCTGGCGGGTCAGCTGTTCCTGGGTGAGCGAGACTTCAGTGCCTTTCGCGCCGCTTCCTGTCAGGCCAATAGCCCAGTTCGCGAGATTAAGACACTGAGCGTCGAACGTCGTGGCGACTTGGTTCTACTCAGTATTACGGCCAATGGGTTTCTGCATCATATGGTGCGCAATATTGCGGGTAGCCTGCTGTTGGTGGGTACAGGCCACAGACCCCTTGCATGGATCAAGCAGCTAATCACTAATCGAGATCGCAGTCAGGCGGGAGATACTGCCTCAGGGGCGGGTTTGTATTTGATGGAAGTCGAATATCCGTCACAGTTTGGTCTGCCGGCTACGCCAGAGGGGCCAATGATGCTCTCAGGCTTAGGATAGTGCCTCAGGTTTGCTACACTCTGCTTCCGGTTTGTTAGAGGCATATCAAGTGCAGATTAAAATCTGTGGAATTACTCGGCCAGAGGACGCATTGGCGGCGTTTGCAGCCGGTGCCGATGCCATTGGCTTGGTCTTTTTCGCTAACAGTAAGCGAGCGGTGTCCATCGCACAGGCAAAGGCCATTTGTGAGGTTTTGCCGCCGTTGGCGCAAATAGTCGGGCTATTTGTCGATGCAGGCCAGCAAGAGATCGAACGGGTGTTGAGCGCTGTGCCACTGACGCTGTTACAGTTTCACGGTAATGAATCGCCCGCGGACTGTGAATTATGGCAGCGCCCCTATTTACGTGCATTGGACCCGGTCGCCGGTAGCGATCTCAATACGTTAATGGCGCCTTACACGGATGCGCGTGGTTTTTTGTTGGATTCTGTGCATGAAGGCGCCTTTGGTGGCACCGGTAAAACATTTGACTGGCAGCTGTTCCCGACCAACTGTTCACGACCCTTAATCTTGGCGGGTGGGTTGTCCCCTGACAATGTCGCTCAGGCGATCAGGCAGTGCCGTCCCAGTGCCGTTGATGTTAGCAGTGGGGTTGAGTCTTCACCTGGCGTCAAAGATGTAGCCAAAATGACAGCTTTTGTTGACGCGGTCCGTAAGATCGCAAAGGAAGAAAGAGAATGACTATAGATGTTACTCCAGAACTATTAGCCTCAGTGCCTGATGTCCACGGGCGCTTTGGTTCTTATGGCGGTAAATTTGTCGCTGAAACCCTGATGTCCTCGCTCGCTGAGTTAGAGGCGCTTTACCTGCGTCTCAAGGACGACCCGGAATTTCAACGAGAATTCGATGAGGACCTGGCACACTATGTTGGCCGCCCCTCGCCGCTGTATGAAGCCAAGCGTTGGTCTGACCAAATAGGGGGTGCCCGTATTTACCTAAAGCGTGAGGATTTGAACCACACGGGCGCGCACAAGGTAAACAACACCATCGGCCAGGCGTTATTGGCTAAACACATGGGTAAAAAACGAGTCATTGCTGAGACCGGTGCGGGTCAACACGGCGTCGCCAGTGCCACCGTCGCGGCGAGACTGGGGCTGGAATGCCAGGTTTTTATGGGCGCTGAAGATGTGAAGCGCCAGTCGCTCAACGTTTATCGAATGAAGCTGCTTGGCGCAGAAGTCATACCGGTTACCTCGGGTTCTAAAACGCTCAAAGATGCGATGAATGAAGCGTTGAGGGACTGGGTAACTAATGTCGATGAGACGTTTTATATCATTGGCACGGTCGCGGGACCACATCCTTACCCGATGCTGGTTCGAGACTTCCAGAGCGTTATTGGCCGCGAAGCGCGGCAACAGTCGTTAGCAATGACGGGAAAGCTGCCAGATGCGCTGGTGGCATGTGTTGGCGGTGGTTCTAATGCGATCGGTCTCTTCCATCCATTTTTGGCGGATGAATCGGTGGCGATGTACGGCGTGGAGGCGGGCGGACGAGGCATTGAGACGGGAGAGCATGCTGCACCGCTGAGCGCCGGAACCCCGGGCATACTGCATGGTAATCGTACGTATTTGATGCAGGACGAAGATGGTCAAATTAGTGATACCCACTCGGTGTCTGCCGGTTTAGATTACCCCGGTGTGGGCCCCGAGCATTCATGGTTAAAAGATATTGGACGCGTTAATTATGTGTCCGCTAACGATGACGAAGCGCTGGCTGCATTCCATAAGTTAACGCGAATTGAAGGTATTATGCCCGCATTGGAGACCGCCCATGCGCTCGCCTATGCAGAGAAGTTAGCGGCGACAATGACACCAGATCAGCACATCATTATTAATCTCTCGGGTCGTGGCGACAAAGATATTCTTACGGTAGCTGCAATTGAGGGTATCGAAGTCTGAATATCAAAGAGACACTAACTGGGTAGAATTATTGTGAGTAGATTAGCTAGAGTGTTTAACGATTTACAGGAGGCAGGCCGCAAAGCGGTTGTGCCTTATATTGTTGCTGGCGATCCAAGTCTAGCCGCGACGGTACCCTTGATGCATAGCTTGGTCGCCGCGGGTGCAGACGTGATCGAAATCGGAGTGCCATTTTCTGATCCCATGTCAGAAGGCCCTGTGATTCAAAAAGCCCACGAGCGGGCGTTAGCGGCAGGAACTACCCTGCGGCAGACTTTGGCCTTGGTGAGTGAATTTCGACAAACTAATCAAAACACGCCGTTGGTACTCATGGGTTATGCCAACCCAGTTGAGCGGATGGGTTACGCCGCTTTTGCTGATCGCTGTGCAGCGGCAGGTATCGACGGCTTAATTACAGTGGATTTGCCCCCTGAAGAAGTAGATGCCGTCAACGTGGAATTAAAGCGTGTCGAGATCGACAATATCTTTTTAATCTCTCCGACGACCCCAGATGCACGTATCGAAATGATTACTGCACGCGCTAGTGGATTTTTGTACTACGTCGCGGTTAAAGGCGTTACCGGTTCAGGTTCATTAGATGCTGGTGCGGTAGCGGCTTATCTCGATAAAATTCGTCACGTATCTAAGCTTCCGATAGCGGTAGGTTTTGGTATTAAAGATGCAACATCAGCCGCCTCGATCGCTGAATATGCCGATGGTGTTGTTGTCGGCAGTGCGCTGGTGGATGCCTTGGCAAAGGCCACTGCTGCGGGTGCTTCTCAAAGTCAGCTAGAAGCAGTGGCGACAACTATTATTGGTGATATTCGTGCGGGTGTTGACGCCGTTGCTTCCGCTGCATGACTTGGAATGGGTATAATTGGCGCATTCTTTGTAAACGGGGTTTGATATGAGCTGGATTGACAAAATTCTGCCTTCAGGTGTGCGCAAAGATGATGCGGTTAAACGCGCTAATGTTCCCGAGGGGCTATGGAAGAAATGCGTCAAGTGCGATGCTGTTTTATATCGACCAGATCTTGAGCGCAACCTAGACGTTTGTCCCAAGTGCGAGCACCACATGCGTATAGGCGCACGCCGTCGCTTAGATGTGTTTTTGGATAAAGAGGGACGCAGCGAAATATTTGCCGATATTGAGCCTGTCGATCGCCTCAAGTTTAAAGATAAGCGTAAGTACAAAGATCGCTTGAGTGCGGCGCAAAAGAGCACAGGTGAAAAAGACGCCTTGGTTGCTATGCGTGGCATGCTTCAGGGGGAGGCGCTGATCGTGGTCGCGTTTGAGTTCAACTTTCATGGCGGCTCAATGGGCTATGTCGTTGGAGAAAAGTTCACCCGCGCCGCTACCTTGGCGATCGAGCATCGTTTGCCCCTAGTATGTTTTTCAGCTTCAGGCGGTGCGCGCATGCAAGAGGCGTTGATTTCTTTGATGCAAATGGCGAAGACGTCGGCGGTGATCGAACGTATGAAACTCGCGGGAGTACCCTATATTTCAGTGATGACCGACCCTATTTATGGTGGTGTATCGGCGTCATTGGCGTTACTCGGTGATATCAACGTTGCGGAGCCTGACGCTCGTGCAGGGTTTGCCGGGCCAAATATTATTGAGCAAACTATTCGTCAAACCTTGCCTAAGGGGTTTCAACGCAGTGAGTTTTTACTGGAGCATGGCGCGATCGATATGATCGTGCCGCGTGGTGAGATGCGCGACACCTTAGCGCGTATTTTGGCAAAGTTTTCTGGTACAAGCTCCCCAGTCGCAGATCAGGCCCAAATAGAGATTGAGGAGTTTATTGCAGAAACTAGCGCAGGGGATGATGACTAGCTCTGGATTGGCCGAATGGCTCAGCTATCTCGAGCAGCTCCATCCAAAGGCTATTGATCTAGGCCTTGAACGTATCGCAAAGGTTGCCGATCGTCTCGGATTAAGAAGTGATCCACCCACCACGCTGACGATTGCCGGCACCAATGGTAAGGGCAGTTGCGCTGCGGTCATAGATGCAGCACTGCGCGCTTGTGGGAAACGCGTCGGTGTTTATACGTCTCCCCACTTGATACATTTCAATGAGCGGATTGTGATTGATGGCCAGCCGGCTAGCGATGAGGCCATCTGTGACGCATTCGCGGCAATTGATAACGCGCGCGGCGACATCACACTCAGCTATTTCGAATTTGCCACGCTGGCAGCGCTTTTGCTATTTGCTGATGCCGGGGTTGCTTATCAAGTGTTGGAGGTCGGATTAGGCGGCCGTCTCGATGGCGTCAACATAATAGATGCTAATGTTGCTGTGGTGACGAGTATCGGGCTAGATCACACCGATTGGCTCGGTGATACGCGCGAAGTAATTGCCATTGAAAAGGCGGGTATTGCCCGTTCAGGCCGGCCGGTAGTGATCGCGGATGTAGACTTGCCAGTGACACTAGTGCCAGAGCTCGAACGTATTGGTGCGCAGATTAAACGGCTTGATCACGATTGGATTATCGAGGGAGATGCCCTGCAGCCCACCAGTGGGGCCGCTGTTTTATTACCCAGTCCCAAAGGCTTGTTAGTACGAAATGTGGCGGCAGCATTTATGGCACTTGATTGCATTGGCTTGGATATCAGTGACGCCAGAATCTATACCGCGGTGGATCAGTTGATGGTAGCGGGGCGGCGACAGCATCTCAGGGTCAAGGGTATCGATCTTGTTTTAGATGTCGCACATAATCGCGAGTCTGTAGCGGCATTATTAGAAGAATTAACTGAAAAACCAACGTCAGGGCGCACTTTGGCCATCTTTGCAGCGATGGCTGATAAGCCGATCCATGATATCCTTCACGTGTCTTGTGATTTTGTTGACGCGTGGTTTCTACCAGATTTTGCTGGCCAGCCAAGAATTGCTGATTCGGCACAATTTGTGGACGCGTTGTCGGTGAATTCGGTCCGTCGATATACTGATTTTGATGCGGCTTGGTCGGCGGTTTGGTCCGTCGCAACCTCAGGAGATAGAGTGCTGGTGTTTGGCTCGTTTGTTACAGTGGGTGCAGCGATTGAGTGCATTCAGCGCGCTGACGATGGCGCTTTGAGGGCGTAATGGATTCTATTGTTAAACAACGATTAGTGGGTGCGTTAGTGCTGATCGCACTGGCGACTGTATTTTGGCCCATCATTTTTGTACAAGCCCCCGAAGACGAATCAATGCAGTTGGCGTCCATGCCCGCGCGTCCAGATTTTGATCGCTCACCGATGGCTACGCCAACTAATCGGCGCTTGGATATCGAAGCGCAATTGCCTAACTCACCTGATCAAACTGCGCTCGAGGCCAGCGCAGATGCTGCCAGTATGCTTGTCGATGTGCCTGATAAGCCACTTGACGCAGTAGATCAGCCGACGCTTAGATCGGCAGCGGCGCTAGATCCGGCTGTTACCCGAAGTGCGGCACCGCTGGTCGGCACTATTGATGATCAAGGTTTAGCTATTGCCTGGGTCCTGCAAGTCGCTACAGTGGGTAGTGAGTCGCGCGCCAATGAACTAATGGCTCAGTTTAAAACGCGCGGTTATCCAACGTTTATTGAGCAAACAAAGCGTACCGGGAAGGTGCTTTATCGCGTCAAGGTCGGTCCAAAAGTAGAGCGGGCGAAGCTTGCAGCGATTAAGGCAGAGGTCGATGCATGGCTCGATGTTGATGCCACTTTATTGAGGTATGTTCAGTAATTATGGAAGATTTCGTCGATCAGCTTGGTCAGAGCACTGCTAATTTCAACAGTCTCGATTGGATCATTATTTTTGTCGTTGTATTGTCGATGATGTTTGGCTGGTGGCGCGGGTTTGCACGGGAAGCGATGTCATTATTTGGCTGGGTCGCCGCTTTTGTCGCAGCTAACCTATTGGCGCGCCCACTGGCTGATTCGCTACTCGCGGTCAGCGACAGCTCGACTTTTCGATATCTATTCGGTTGGGGGCTGATTTTTGTGGCTGTGTTGGCCATTGTCGGTGTCGTAGGCGGTTGGATTTCGCGACAGATGAAGCAGCCTGGATTTAATTTGGGTAATCGCTTGTTCGGTGCTTGCTTTGGCGTTTTGCGCGGCATGGTGATCATGATGGCGTTCACCCTAGTGCTCAAAGGTTTATTGCCTAATTCGGAGGAAGACTGGCTTGAAGAAGCCAAGTTGATGCCGTCGATCGATGCAATGGCTGATTGGTTTAGTGAAAATTTTGATGATTTACTTGATGTGCAGCCCGCAAAAGATCTTAGCGAGCAGCTTGAAGCATCTGAATTGCTGTAACACCCAGGAGAAGTCTATGTGTGGATTGGTAGGGATTGTAGGCAATCAGGATGTCGCTGCGGACATTTATGATGCGCTGACAATGCTGCAACACCGAGGGCAGGATGCCGCGGGAATTATGACGTCTCATCACGGTAAGTTTTTGCAGCGCAAAGGTGAGGGTTTGGTGCGTGATGTTTTTCGCGACCCGCATATGTCCCAGCTGCTAGGACATTTCGGTATTGGGCATGTCCGCTATCCAACACAGGGCAGTTCTGGTACTGCGATGGCTCAGCCATTCTATGTCAACTCTCCCTATGGCTTGGCGCTGGCGCACAATGGCAACCTAACTAATGCGAAGCAGTTAACTGCAGAGCTCTTCCAAAGCGATTTACGACACCTTAATACCGACTCCGACTCAGAGGTATTGTTGAATGTGTTTGCACATGAATTACAACGGCTGGGGAAATTAACCCCTTCGGCACACGATATATTTGCGGCGGTCAGAGCAGTGCATAGTCGCTGTGAGGGCGGTTATGCCGCAGTTGCAATGATTGCCAAGCTCGGTGTGGTCGGCTTTAGAGATCCCAATGGAATTCGCCCCTTGGTCGTGGGTGTTCGCGAAACCACAGACGGAGGTGCCGAATATATGATGGCCTCCGAGAGTGTGGCTCTCGATGTCTTGGGCTTTGAACTAATCGATGACGTTAAACCTGGCGAAGCGGTTTATATCACCGCCTCTGGGGATCTACTTCGAGAGCAATGCGCTGAGCATACCCGACTGACCCCTTGTATTTTTGAGCACGTTTATTTTGCCCGTCCGGACTCACTGATGGATGGCGTGTCGGTTTATAAGACACGGATGCGTCAGGGTGAGCGTTTGGCACGAAAGATTTTGCGCGAACGCGCTAATCACGATATTGATGTTGTGATTCCCATCCCCGATACCAGTCGTGTAGCTGGCCAGGCGTTAGCGCATGAGTTGGGCGTCAAGTTTCGTGAAGGCTTCATGAAGAATCGTTACATCGGCCGCACGTTTATTATGCCCGGACAAAATCAACGTAAGAAATCTGTGCGGCAAAAGCTCAACCCTGTGCCGCTTGAGTTCGAAGGGAAGAACGTTTTACTGGTTGACGACTCTATTGTGCGTGGCACTACTTGCGGCCAAATCATTCAGATGGCCCGTGATTCGGGTGCGAGAAAAGTGTTTTTCGCGTCAGCGGCACCGCCGGTCCGTTATCCAAATGTTTATGGTATTGATATGCCTGCCGCTAAAGAGCTAATCGCTCACGGTCGCACTGTGGATGAAATCTGTGATGCCATCGGTGCCGATTGGTTGGTTTACCAAGATATCCAAGATTTAATTGATTGCTCTCACGAGGGTAACGAAGCGATCGATGGATTCGAATCATCGGTCTTCGATGGGCAGTATCTGGCGGGAATTATTGACGCAGAGTACCTCGATAGCATTGAAGCGGCGCGGGGAGAGAGTGCTCTCGTTGCACAAGGGGGCAATCAGGATGGTGCAATGATTGGTTTACACAACGATGCTTAGGGCTGAACGATGACTTCTGATAATGGCGATTGGCTGGATAACGCCCACGATGAGACCTTGGCAATTCGAGCAGGCATTCGGCGCAGTCCAGAGGGTGAACATTGCGAACCGATATTTACAACATCGAGCTACATCTTTGATTCACCAGAAGATGCCGCCGCGCGTTTTCAGGGAGAATATGAGGGCAACGTCTATTCTCGCTACACGAATCCTACTGTCCGTGGTTTTGAAGAACGGTTGGCAGCGATGGAATCAGCTGAAGCGGCAGTGGCAACATCATCTGGAATGGCGGCGATCCTTTCGGTTTGTATGGCACTGCTTAAGCAGGGTGACCATGTTGTTTGTTCACGAGATGTCTTTGGAAGTACGGTAGGCCTATTCGAAAAGTACATGGTCAAATTTGGTGTCGATGTAAGTTTTGTGCCGCTGCGCGATCTAAGCGCATGGCGCAGCGCAATGACACCGCGCACCCGCTTATTGTATTGTGAAACGCCCTCAAATCCGTTATCGGAGATAGCCGATATTGCAGCGCTCGCAGACATCGCGCGAAGCGGTAATGCGCGTTTGATTGTAGATAATTGTTTTTGCACGCCAGCACTACAAAAGCCTTTGTTGCTGGGTGCAGATATCGTCATTCACTCTGCGACCAAATATCTCGATGGCCAAGGTCGTGTCCTCGGTGGTGCGGCCGTGGGTGATGCCGAGACTATGGCTGAGTTAACCGCATTTCTCCGCAGCTGTGGACCGACCTTGAGCCCGTTCAACGCTTGGGTGGTGATGAAGGGTTTAGAGACCCTGTCGCTGCGTATGAAGGGCCATTGCGAGAATGCTCAGGCGCTAGCGGAATGGCTGTTAGCGCGCGATGACGTTGAACAAGTCAATTATGCAGGATTATCAGCGCATCCAGGTCATGCGTTAGCGTGTCAACAACAAACCGGTTTTGGTGGCGTATTGTCCTTTGAGGTACGCGGTGGCCAGTCAGCGGCATGGGCATTTCTCCGTGCGACCGAACTGATGAGTTTGACCGCGAATCTAGGTGACGCAAAGACAACGATCGTGCATCCAGCGACCACAACGCATGGGCGACTCAGTGTCGAACAACGTGCGCAAGCAGGTATTGTCGATGGCTTGGTTAGAATTGCTGTTGGTTTGGAGCATATCGATGATATTAAAGCCGATTGTCTGCGTGGCTTTGCTGGTATGCGCGCCCTGTAAATGTGCGACGAGCTAGCGCGAATAGAGATTGCCATTGGGGGAATCACGGGGAACTATGAGGAGTGAGCCTTGCACTTGCAGATAGACCAAGCGGTAGCGCATATAGGGGAAGTACTGCTCGGTAAAGAGCGTCAAATTCGACAGGCGCTTTGCTGTTTGATTACAGGTGGTCATTTGCTCATTGAAGACTTGCCTGGTATGGGTAAAACCACATTGGCTCAAGCGCTGTCGACCACCTTAGGCTTGCGCTTTTCTCGCGTTCAATTTACGTCCGATCTTTTGCCCGCTGATATCCTCGGTAGCGCGATCTTTGATCGAGAGACTGCAGCGTTTGTTTTCCATCCTGGGCCGATTTTTACGCAGGTACTGCTAGCTGATGAGATAAATCGCGCTACGCCGCGGACTCAAAGCGCCTTGCTGGAGGCAATGGCTGAAGCGCAGGTCAGTATCGAAGGCAAGACCCGGGAGCTGCCATCGCCATTCTTTGTTATTGCCACTCAGAATCCTGTGCATCAATCGGGTACTTATCCGTTACCAGAGTCGCAGCTTGATCGTTTTACGATGCGTTTGAGCCTTGGCTATCCCAGTGCAGCCGCGGAACGAGAATTGTTGCTCCGTACCGGGAGTGTTGTGGCTACCGCTAGCCATTCGATCATCGATGCTGCGCAACTCATGGTTATTAGGCAGGCGACGACCGCGGTCTCAACGACGGAAAGTTTGATCGATTATGTGCAACGCCTCGTCGCGTTTACCCGAGAATCGCAAGAGTTTACAGTGGGTCTCTCACCTCGCGGCGCACTTGCGCTGGTGGCCACTGCACGCACCTGGGCATTGATGGAAGGTAGAGATTTTGTGATACCTGAGGACATCCAGGCAGTACTGGGGCCTGTCGTGGGCCATCGCCTAGTCCCCAGTGCTGATTATTCGGGTGATGGTAATGCACTGGTGGCCTTGATGCTGCGCGATGTCGATATCATCGACAGCTAATATCTCGCGCTTGCTTCCTCGCTTGCGCCAGTTGTTGCGTATTCGCTGGCAACGCTGGTGGAAGCGACGCTTACCGCGTGCGCGGTCCATCGTGCTAAAACAAAAAAGGCTTTTTATTTTCGCCTCTCCCGCGGGTTGGCTATTTTTACTGAGCCTGCTCATCATGTTGCTAACCGCGATTAACTACCAAAATAACATGAGCTATGGGCTGACATTTTGGTTGGCGATGATGGCCAATGTCGCGGTATTACACACGAATGCCAATTTACTGGGTTTGAAGTTCGCTGCTGTGCGCGCGGCATCTGTATTTCCGGGTCAACAAGCGGAGTTTGTTTTTCGCGTCACGGCGGCGCAGAGGCGTAGTCACTCCACCATACAATTAATATGGCCAAACACATCGATGGTAATAGATGTGCCTGCCGGTGAATCGGTTGATGTGTCTTTATTCCACCCTGTGAATAGCAGGGGCTGGTTTCGACCGCCGCGGGTTTTGGTTCAGTCCAGCTGGCCTGTTGGCTTGTTACGATGCTGGACGTATGTCGATCTGGACTTTCGTGCATTGGTTTATCCTCAGCCTGTAGTGACAGAGGCGCCAGTGCCCACTGATGCCGATGATGGGATCGTGGGTGTATCGCAGACGCTAGGCCATGACGATTTGCTGGGTTTTCGGGAATATCGCACGGGTGATTCCCTCAGGTTTGTTGACTGGCGGAGCTACGCCAAAGGGCAGGCGCTGCAAACCCGACTACATTCACACCCGGTACAACAAGATTGCTGGCTAGATTGGGCTGCAATGGCAGGTGTCGATACCGAGCTTAGATTATCGAGACTCTGTTATTTGGCCCTTAAGTATGATGCCAGTGGTGATGAATATGGCTTGCGACTACCGAACGTCGAAATATCGATGGCATCGGGTGACCGGCATCGTGAAGCGGTGCTCCGAGCGCTTGCACTGTATGGCATCGAAGACTTGGAGGGCGGCGACCAAAATATCACGAGCCATTCAAACAGTGCTTTGCCCCTGAATACGATGAATAACACGTCGCAGGTTCAAGCCACCTTAAAACCTGGCAAAGCGTCATGAAAGCTATCACGCCAATGCCGCGTAACGCATTGCTGTGGCTGATGCTGTCGCAGCTCGTCGTATTGATGCCGCATCTTGAGCGGGTCCCGATATGGATACTACTGGTCTACATTGGGACCGCAGTGTGGCGCCTACAGATGTATCGCGGGCGTACTGATATGCCGAGAAAAGTCGTGCGCGTGGCCCTAGTCATAGTGGCGAGTACGGCAGTGTTTTTTAGCTATCGCTCATTTATTGGTCTGGAACCGATGATCGGTCTGCTATTGACTGCAACCGCCCTCAAACAGTTGGAGGCAGTGGCAACCAGAGATGGTTACACCTTGGTTATGCTCGGGTTTTTTATCTGCATTACTGAATTTTTGTTTTCGCAGCAATTACCCATTGTCGTTTATACCTTTGTTGGAACCCTATTGTTAATGGCATCGCTAGTGACCTTAAACGAGCTGCCAGGGCAACGTTTTTCCTTTGCGCCCTTAGTCTTAGGTGGCAAGTTGCTGGCGCAAGCACTGCCCATGATGATTGTATTATTTCTGATATTTCCCCGTATCGGCCCGCTGTGGTCGGTGCCGTCAAAAGATCGTGCATCAGTGACGGGCATGAGTGACACCCTGCGACCTGGACAGGTCAGCAAGCTCTCTCGTTCCAGCGCCTTGGCATTTCGAGCCCAATTTGATGGCGATATTCCTGCGCAACGGTCGTTGTATTGGCGCGGTGTAGTCATGAGCCAGTTCGACAATGGTGGATGGCGCAGTATTGACGAGCGCGATATCCCGAAAGCGGAATTGAATCAAGCTGCGCCGGTGTTGTCGGGCAATCCGCTTGATTATCAAGTAATCATTGAACCGACGATGCAGAACTGGTTATTTGCGCTGCCCTATGCCGAGCAGCGTAAGGCGACAATAACCAGTACCCCAGACTTCCGTTTGCAGTCGACCAAGATTATCGACAGCCAGTTGGGTTACCAGGTGCGCACTTGGCCGCAGACACAGTTGGAACTGAACTTGTCAGCGTGGCGAAGGAGTGTTGAACTGGCGATCCCTGCCGAGGACAACCCCCGAACACGACTGTGGATAGAGGCACTACAACAACGCTTCCCCGAGCCTAAAGCACTTGTTGATGCGGTATTAACGCACTTTCGCCAAGCGCCTTTTTACTACACCTTAGAGCCTCCCGAGTTACCAGATAAAGACTTTGTCGACCGCTTCATGTTTGATAGTCGCCGCGGCTTTTGTGAGCACTACGCCTATAGTTTTGTGGTGATGATGCGTCAGGCTGGAATACCCGCACGTATTGTCGGAGGTTACCAGGGTGGTGAAACTAATCCGCTTAATAATACGGTCCTAGTGCGCCAGCTGGACGCGCATGCATGGGCAGAAATTTGGTTGATGCAGGAGGGATGGGTACGTATCGATCCAACTGCAGCGGTATCGCCTGCAAGGATTGAATACGGCTTGGAGGCCGCCTTAACAGGGCTTGAGCGCGCCCGCTTATTTTCAGACTCACCGTTATCGGTATTTCGCTTTCGCAATAATACACTCGTCAATTGGATACGATTACGCTACGACGCCGTCGCGTGGCGCTGGCAGGCGTTTATCGTTGGTTTTAACAATGAAGCGCAGATCAGTTTATTGAAGCAGCTATTTGGAGAAATCCGTGTCAGTTGGTTTGTCAGCGCGATGCTCGGTAGCTGGTTACTTGTCTTAGCGCCATTAGCATGGTGGTTGCTGAAGCGTAATAAGGCGCGATTGCGTTCACCTGCAGAGATCTCACTCAGTAAATTGTGTCGCCAGCTGGCGCGTTTGGGTATCGATCGCAGGCCGGGGGAGGGAGTGCGCAGTTTAGGTGCGCGCGTCGCCGAGGCATTACCCCCGGCGCAAGCGGCGCCATTTTGCATGGCATTGCAGAATATAGAACTGCAGCTCTATCAGAATGATGGGTATGAGCACAGCAACGTTACTTAGGTCAGCCTTACATTGACTGCATGTTATTGAAATCGTGAGTGTCAGCTAGCCCTATATTCTGTGGCTATCACCACCGTATAGTCAGTAGTGGTTTATATCTTCCTTTTGATTGGTGGTTCGCAAGACCCAACGTCGGAGTGGGAATAGGACCAGTACCGAGGCGATGCCAAAGGTCGTGACCGTTCCTTTCCAGGTCTGAAAAACACCCACGTCATCCAGAAAAAGAACCCCCAGCCCAGTGATTAGACCACCGATTCCGAAGGATAGCGCAAAAAATTCTAGCCCAAAGGCCAGATCAAGTGCGATTAAGATGAGCCCAAGAATCATCCATGTTTCGTAGCGTAATAGGAGAGAGAGCACAATAAGATCCTCGCTTAGCTGGATTTTAGTAATTCTTGTAACCCGGCTAACGAACCAATAGTTTTGGTTACGTCAGTGGGTAAAACAATCGTTTTAGTATTGTCTGAAGCTGCAAGTACGCCAATCGCTTCAATTTGCCGCTTTAAAATATCGTAGTCGATTGCCGGCTTGCCGTCTTGTGCAATCGCTTGTGCAATCACCTTTGTTTGTTCCGCTGCGGCATCAGCGGTTTTTATTGTGGCGTACGCGTCAGCGTCCGCAGTGACTTTTACGGCCTCGGCTTGCTGCTGCGCTGCGTACAACTGCGCATCCGCTTCGAGCTGTACTCGGGCGCGTTCGCCTTCAGCGCGGGCGACAGTGGCCCGGCGCTCTCGCTCAGCATTTAATTGTTGACGCTGTGCGTCTTTGGTTTGCTGGTCGACTTGAACATCGGTGATTTCAGAGCGAGTGACTTCCAGCCCCCACAGTGCAGCTGCCTCACGCAAGTTTTCGAGAATGCGTTCATTCATCTGGTCACGCGAGCTCTGCAATGCATCGAGCTCGAGCTTTCCGGCTTCGTTGCGTATCGTCGACTCAGCGGTCGTTTTAAGCGCCAGCGGTATGTCGCGTATTCGATAAACGCTTTTTGCCGCATCGATAACACGGAAAAAAGTGGTTGTTTCAAGCAGTATTTCTACGTTGTCTGCGGTGATAACTGACACCTTAAAGGCGTCTAACTGTCGCTCTAGAACGACTACTTTATGGGCGATATTGTCAAGCCATGGTACTAAAATGTTGATGCCTGCCGAGAGTGTCACCCTGAATTTACCGAGTCTTTCGACGACAAACTCTTCACTTTGGGGAACAATCGCCACGGCTTTGATACCCGTGATAATCATCAGCACTAAGAATGTGACAGTAAGAGCAGTACCTAACGCCATGGGTGTTTCTCCAATCAGTATGAAATTTGACTTATGTCGAGCGGAGTCTGTCCCGACCCTGTACCCAACGCTAGACGTCTTTGTCATTATTGGCAAGAGGTTATGCTGTGGCTTTGATAGACAGCGGGTTTTAGAAAATGCGATTAAAGGCTTACATGCCGAGGTATGTTGCTGCCTGACGCGCTGAGTCTTGTTAGGCACTTGTTAAGGGCCTGTCGTTGGCATTGGGGTGGGTGGTGCACAGGGCATTTACTATTGCGCAGAGGGACGAGAACGCTTGTCCTTGTCCTTGTCCTTGTCCTTGTCTTTGATCGATGTCGCACGCAGGAAACGACAGCAAGCACATACAGGCGATAAAATAGAGGTAAAAAAAGGGGGCGTTAGCCCCCCTTAGTCTAGATGAACTTAGTCTAGATGAAATAGCGGTTACGCAACCTCATCGATCTGTACAGCGGCGATTCTCTTGCCATCATCCGCCAGTTTTTGAAATTCAACAATTTGATCGAAGTTCATATAGCGGTAGATTTCGTCGGACATCGAGTCGAGCTTCGCAGCAAACTCCATATATTCTGCTGGTGTTGGCAGCTTGCCCAAAATGGCACCCACCGCGGCGAGCTCGGCGGAGGTGAGATAGACATTTGCGCCATCACCTAGACGATTAGGGAAATTACGCGTCGATGTCGATAGTACCGTAGAGCCCGGTGCCACTCGTGCCTGGTTGCCCATGCAGAGTGAACAGCCTGGCATTTCTGTCCGTGCACCAGCTTTACCAAAAATGGAGTAATAGCCTTCTTCCATCAGTAAGTGCTCGTCCATACGCGTTGGTGGCACAATCCACATCCGTGTAGAAACACCGCCTTTGTGTTGCTCAAGTAGCTTACCTGCCGCACGGAAGTGACCGATATTAGTCATACAGCTACCGATAAAGACTTCGTCAACCTTGTCGCCAGCGACTGAAGATAAGAGGCGGGCGTCATCGGGATCGTTCGGCGCACAGACAACAGGCTCATTGAGTTCATTGAGATCGATCTCAATGATTGTGTGGTACTCGGCATCGGCATCGGCAGACATTAGGTTGGGCTCAGCAAGCCAAGCTTCCATCTTGCGTGCGCGTCGCTCGAGCGTTCGCGAATCACCATAACCTTCGGCGATCATTGATCTTAGCAAGACGACGTTAGAGCGCAGATATTCGGCGATGGTATCTTCGTCGAGCTTGATGGTACAGCCTGCAGCAGAGCGTTCAGCTGATGCATCAGAGAGCTCAAATGCCTGCTCAACGGTCAGGTTTTTTAAGCCTTCTATTTCAAGAATACGGCCAGAGAAAACATTCTTCTTACCTTTCTTTTCTACGGTCAACAAACCTTCTTGTATCGCCGCATAAGGGATCGCATGCACTAAGTCTCGCAGCGTTATACCGGGCTGCATTTCTCCTTTAAAGCGCACCAGTACCGACTCAGGCATGTCTAGTGGCATAACACCTGTTGCGGCCGCGAAAGCAACAAGGCCAGAACCCGCTGGGAATGAAATGCCCATGGGGAAGCGGGTGTGTGAATCGCCACCAGTGCCGACCGTGTCCGGTAACAGCATGCGGTTTAGCCAACTGTGGATAATGCCATCACCGGGTCGTAGCGACACGCCGCCACGAGTCATGATGAAATCGGGTAGGGAGTGCTGTGTGTCGATATCGACAGGCTTCGGATAGGCGGCTGTGTGACAAAATGACTGCATAGTCAAATCAGCCGAGAAGCCTAAACATGCCAAGTCTTTGAGTTCGTCACGGGTCATTGGCCCGGTGGTGTCCTGGGAACCCACTGTTGTCATACGTGGTTCGCAGTAGGTACCGGGGCGAATGCCTTCCAGGCCACAGGCGCGACCAACCATCTTTTGCGCCAAGGTATAGCCCTTACCGGTGTCGGTCGGTTGCTCAGGGCGGCGAAACAGCTCGTCCTCAGGAAGTCCCAATGATTCACGCGCTTTGGTGGTCAGTCCTCGGCCGATAATCAGGTTGATACGGCCACCCGCGCGTACTTCATCAAGCAATACGTCAGATTTGAGTTCGAACTCACTGAGTAGGTCGCCTGATTCGTTGAGGATTTTGCCTTCATAAGGGCGGATATCAATGACGTCGCCCATATTGAGGTCGTCGACGGATGCTTCGAATACCAAGGCGCCTGCGTCTTCCATGGTGTTATAAAAAATGGGCGCTACCTTGCCGCCGATACAAACACCGCCGCCACGCTTGTTCGGCGTGCCAGGCATGTCGTCGCCGAAGAACCACAACACCGAGTTGGTGGCCGATTTGCGCGACGAGCCAGTGCCGACCACATCGCCGACAAACGCCACGGGTAAGCCTTTAGCTTGAATATCGGCAACTTGGCTCATAGGCCCCACGGCGCCGGCCTCGTCGGGCGTTAGGCCTTCGCGAGTCATCTTGTACATTGCCAGGGCATGCAGTGGAATATCAGGCCGCGACCAAGCATCTGGCGCTGGTGAAAGATCATCTGTATTGGTCTCGCCAGTCACCTTGAAGACCACCATTTTGATAGATTCTGCCACCGCGTCACGATTGGTGAACCAGTCACCGGCGGCCCAGCTTTCCATCACTGCTTGCGCATTGCTGCTGCCATTCTTGGCCAGCGTTTCAATATCGTGAAAGGCATCGAACATCAGTAGCGTATGTTTGAGCTCTTCGCCTGCAAGGATGCCAAGTTCTGCGTCATCGATAACGCTGACCAGCGTTTCAATGTTGTAGCCACCATGCATATTACCGAGTAGTTTGACGGCGTCAGCCTTACTGATTAGCGGACTATGCGCCTCGCCTTTAACAATCGCAGATAAAAATCCCGCTTTTACATAAGCGGCTTCGTCGACGCCTGGCGGGACTCGGTGTGTGATTAGCTCGATTAATGTCTGCTCTTCACCTGTGGGTGGCGCCTTTAATAAGTCGATTAGGCCCGCGACTTGTGCGGCGCTGAGCGGTTTTGGCGGGATATTCTGGAGGGCGCGTTCAGCGACGTGTTCCCGATAGGCTTCAAGCACAGTAGAGCTCCTTGTTGTCATGGTCTTTAGATAAGGTCAGACACGACGAATAGCCAAGGAATCCTAGCGCATAGTGATTCCCAGTCGCGCCGTCGCGCATCGACTTGGATTAGTTTTCCAGCTGGCAAGTATAACTCGCGTCCAGCTATGTCGATACCATTGCAGCTTGATATCGTGCATTAGTGCGCCGCATACCCTAAAATTTTGCCATGCCTATAACTTTTAGTAAAACAGCCACGTCGACCGAGCTACCCGCGGTGCGCACCCCGTGCATCGGTGTCTGTTCGACGGGCATTGGTGACAGTGTGTGTCGTGGTTGTAAACGCTTTGCGCACGAGGTGATCGACTGGAACGGATACAATCAGCCCGAGAAGCGGATTGTCGATACGCGTTTAGCTACGTTCCTGTCACTCTGTGTGGCGAATAAGTTTGTCGTGATCGATACCGCTTTGTTGCGCTGGCAGCTCGAAGTGCAGCAGGTGCGCTTTAATCAGCAGCACGACGAGTACTGTTGGTTGTTTACCCTATTAAAAGCGGGCGCCAGTCAAATTAAAGACCCACAGCAATATGGCTTTTCAGTTCATCTCGCCTGGCGTGGAGAGTCTTTAATAGCGCTGCGTGAAATGATCGATCATGAATTTTGGACCTTATCGTCGGCACATTATGACCGCTATCTTGCAACCCCTGATTTATTCAAAGAATCTGAGAACAGTTAATGAAAGTCGCCGTTGATCTTTGCCCCCTGATTGAGTTTTTACCCTGTAAAACGCCCGCCGCATGGATTGCTGAAGCGCAGCTGCATCCACATGAGTTGTTAATTGACCATGCTAATTGTGAAAAGAAAGCGGCGGCGACAGCGATGAATCTGATCACTTGGCATATAGAAAATCATGCGTTGCTTAATAAAATGTCACGTTTGGCGCGCGAAGAACTTCGCCATTTCGAGCAGGTCATAGCGGTAATGAAGCGACGTAATATTACCTATGTAACGCTAACAGCCTCTCGCTATGCTGGCGGCCTGCGCGCATTGGCACGTAAGCATGATCCGGGTAGATTGGTCGATACTTTGTTAGTTGGCGCCCTAATTGAGGCCCGCTCTTGCGAGCGATTCGCGGCATTGATACCGGTGTTAGACGAAGAGCTGGCTAAGTTTTACGGGTCTTTACTCAAGAGTGAAGCACGTCACTTTCAGGACTATCTGGCGCTGGCACAAACCCTGGCGCCGAAATCTGAGATCGACGAACGTTTGGCGATCTTTAAATCTTGTGAACAGCGCTTGATCGAAGGCGAAGATACGGAGTTTCGCTTTCACAGTGGTGTACCCGCAAAATCATAGCGAAGCATCGCTCAGCGAATAGAGAATGCGTCCAAAGTTAGGGTGCTGGCATTGGCCCGCAACGTCCAGCCATTGTCCCACCAGTCGCCTAACACCCAGCGAGTCCCAGTACTGTGTTCATGTGCTCTCGGTCGATGCGTGTGTCCATGGATCAAGCGTGTAGCGCCGTGATGCTGCATAGCCTCGACAACGGCTGATTCGGCGACATCCATGATGTCTTCGGCTTTATTACTGCCCGCGTCTTTACTCATCGTGCGAATCATCTGGGCAAGCGCTCGACGTTCGGTCAGAGACTTGCTTAACGCGTCTACCTGCCAGGCAGGATCGTGTGCCATTTTCCGAAATGCTTGGTAATCGATATCGTCGGTGCACAGGGTGTCACCATGCATGAGCAGCGTCTTTTGGCCTGCCAAGTCGATGAGCACAGTTTCTGGGAGTAGTTCGCCGCCGGCGCGTTTTGCAAACGCTGAGCCGAGCAGAAAATCGCGGTTGCCACCCATGAAAAAAACGTTGCTACCGTGGGCTGCGAATGCAGCGAAGTGTGCCGCTACGCGCTTGGCGAGTGGTGCATCATCATCATCACCAATCCAGACCTCAAAAAGGTCACCAAGCACATAGAGCGTCTCTGCACCACGCTCATGGTGTAAGAACTGAACGAGCGCCGCCTCTATGTGAGGCGCCGCGTCGGAAAGGTGCAAATCGCTGATAAAAAGGGTATCAGCCACGTTAGCTTAGTCCTCGAGTAGTGTGACCGACTCGATTGAGACGGTTTCAGTGGGTACGTCTTGATGACCGCCTTTGCTGCCAGTTTCAACCGTGCGGATTTTGTCTAAAACAGATTCTCCCTCGACAACACGACCGAATACCGCGTATCCCCAGCCCTGCATGTTTTTGCCGCTGTGATTGAGGAAGTCGTTGTTGCTGACGTTGATGAAAAACTGTGCAGTTGCTGAATGAGGTTCCATAGTGCGCGCCATAGCCAGCGTGCCACGTTCGTTTTTCAGACCATTGTCTGCTTCATTCTCGATCGGCTCTTGGCAGGGCTTTTGCTCCATGTTGGTATCAAAACCGCCGCCTTGGATCATGAAGTTGTCAATGACACGATGGAAAATGGTGTCATCAAAGTGCTTGGCGCTGACATAGTTGAGAAAGTTTTCGACTGTCTTTGGCGCTTTTTCTTGATCCAGTTCGACCGTCATCGTGCCGAAAGTGGTTTTTACCTGAACGCGTGGGTTAGCCATGGGGTTTTGCTCCTACAAATTTTCACAACAGAGAGGAGCAGGATCTTACAGGTTCTGAGGCCGTGCGGAAATCTAACTATGTGGGTTAGTTCACAATTGTTTGAAGAGGTATACTTCTGCCTCGATTTTTTGAGATAAAACCTATGGAATCGGCTGCCCGCAGCAATTTTCTGAGAAGTCAGATCCAAAATGATCTAGACAAAGGCGTCATAACCGAGGTGGTGACGCGCTTTCCACCAGAACCTAATGGCTATTTACACATTGGTCATGCTAAATCGATTACCGTAAATTTTGGCCTGGCTGAGCAGTTTGGCGGCCGTTGTCACTTGCGTTTTGACGATACTAACCCTGAAAAAGAGAGTCAGGCGTTCATAGATGCTATTCAGGAAGATGTGCAGTGGCTTGGATATCAGTGGCACGGTGATGTTCGGTTTGCGTCAAGCTATTTTCAGCAGCTCTATGACTGGGCACTCCATCTGATTGATCAAGGCTTGGCCTATGTCTGTGATTTAAATGCTGAGGAGGCACGGGAATATCGCGGGACATTGACTGAACCGGGTCAAGATAGTCCCTATAGGGAGCGGTCGATCGCAGAGAACCATGCGCTGTTTGTCCGTATGCGC
Organism: uncultured Luminiphilus sp.; assembly: GCA_963926325.1. Taxonomy (GTDB): domain Bacteria; phylum Pseudomonadota; class Gammaproteobacteria; order Pseudomonadales; family Halieaceae; genus Luminiphilus. The sequence continues at coordinate 52,405 of CAWUXF010000039.1, forward strand.
ACCGGCGAATTTGCCGATGGTAGCTGTGTGTTGCGCGCCAAAATTGATATGGCGTCACCAAACATTAATCTCCGCGACCCGATTATGTACCGTATTCGTAAAACGCATCATCATCAAACCGGTGATGCATGGCCGATATACCCAACTTATGACTTTGCCCACGGTCAGGAAGATGCGATTGAGGGTATTACGCACTCCATCTGTACCTTAGAGTTTGAAGATCATCGGCCCCTCTATGATTGGTTTGTTCAGCACCTACCGGTAGCTGCAGCACCCCATCAGTTCGAGTTTGCACGGCTTAATAGCAGCTATACGATTACCAGTAAGCGCAAACTGAAGGTGTTGGTCGATTCAGGCGCTGTCGACGCTTGGGATGATCCGCGCATGCCGACCATTGCCGGCCTTCGACGCCGTGGTTATCCGGCGGCCGCGATTCGCCATTTTTGCGAGGAGGTAGGTACATCGCGCTCCGATGGTGTGGTTGACGTGGCGATGCTTGAGCACGCCGTTCGCGCTAATCTCAATGATAATGCGGGTCGCTCATTTGCGGTGTTACACCCGCTGAAGGTTGTGCTAACCAATATCGAAGCCGGGGAAGTGCTGGATATTGCCAATCATCCGAGCGACACGTCAAAGGGTACGCGCCAGGTTCCTTTTAGTCGCGAGCTATTGATTGATGCCGCCGATTTTCGTGAAGAAGCCAATAAAAAGTACAAGCGTTTGGTCATTGGTAAGCGGGTGCGCCTCCGCGGTGCCTACGTGATTGAGGCAGAGTCATTTGATAGCGATGCCGAGGGCAATCCAAGCACGGTTTACTGCAAAGTCATTGCAGATACTTTGGGGGAGGACCCCAGTGACGGTATAAAGCCGAAAGGCGTGATTCACTGGGTATCTGCGAGTACGGCGGTGCCGGCAACCATTCGTATCTACGATCGAATGTTTAGCGATCCAAACCCGGGTAGGCATGACGATATTTTGTCAGTAGTGAACCCCCAGTCATTGTTATTATTAGAGGGCGCTATGCTTGAACCCTCGTTAGCGCATGCCGCGCCTGAGCAGGTTTTTCAGTTTGAACGCGAAGGTTATTTTGTGGCAGATAGATATCTACACAGTCCTGAGCGGCCCGTTTTTAATATGACTATTGGATTGCGAGATACATGGAGCGATAACCATGGCTGAGTTGTTTTTATACAACACCCTAAAGGGCGAAAAAGAGCGCTTTGAGCCGTATGATCCCGCGCGGATTACGATGTACGTCTGTGGACCCACTGTCTACAATTTGGCGCATATTGGTAATGCGCGGCCGGTGGTGGTTTTTGATACCTTGTTTCGATTGCTGAAAACGTTATATCCGACGGTGGTTTATGCGCGCAACATCACCGATATTGACGACAAGATTATCGCAGCAGCTAGTCAGCGCAATTGTGACATTACTGAGGTGAGTGAAGAGTTTACCTATAAATATCGGGAGGATATGGCGCAGCTCAATACTTTGCCGCCAAGCTTAGAGCCACATGCGACCGATAATATTGAGGCGATGATCGATCTGACCGAGCGTTTGATCGCCTCCAATAATGCGTACGTGGCAGAAAATCATGTGTTATTCGCCGTCGACTCGATGGATGCATATGGCCAGCTCAGTGGTCGCAAATTAGACGATATGTTAGCCGGCGCGCGGGTCGATGTGGCGAGTTACAAGCGCCACCCCGGTGATTTTGTGCTGTGGAAACCATCGTCAGAGGTCGAGCCCGGTTGGGAAAGTCCGTGGGGCCGCGGTCGACCAGGTTGGCATCTTGAATGTTCTGCGATGATCCGCGCGCATCTGGGCGATGCCATTGACATTCATGGCGGTGGCCGGGATCTGATATTCCCTCATCATGAAAACGAGCGAGCGCAAAGCTGTTGTGCGTATGGTGGCGATTTTGTTCATTATTGGATGCACAATGCCTATGTAGATTTGGATGGTGAAAAAATGTCTAAGTCGCTGGGCAATGTGCGCACTGTGCGGGAGCTGCTCGATCATTATCCGGGGGAAGTGCTGAGAATGGCGCTGTTGTCAGCACATTACCGGTCGCCACTGAATTTCTCAGGCGAATTGCTCGATAGCGCTCGTGCGGCGCTTGATGGTTTTTATTCGGCGCTGCGTGCCACCAGTGATATTACGCCTGAAATAGTCGCCGTCGAAGAGACTGCCGCCTTCGCGGCGGTATTGGATGATTTGAATACCCCGTTGGCAATTGCCGGTTTACATGCGGCAGTTAAGTGTTTGAACAAGGCGACAGCTGCCGATGTGGCAAAGGCGAAAGGTTTGGTGCTGGCCAATGGGGCCATCTTGGGTTTGCTGAGTGAGACGCCAGAAGGTTGGTTTACAGGCGGTGCTGATGGCGATATCAGCAGCGACAGCGTTGATCTGATGATTGCTGAGCGCACAGCGGCGAAAGTCGCCCGCGACTACAGCCGCGCCGATGCTATTCGTGATGAATTAACCAGCGCAGGCATTGTGCTTGAAGATAGTGCCGAGGGTACAAAGTGGCGGCGTGGTTAGTGGGATGGCGGTGAGTGTCAACTGTCTTTAACGCTTTCCATCACCACAAAAGTACTCGACTGCAATACATTAGGAAGGGCAGATATTTTTTCCCCTAAAACTTCTCGGTACTCTTCCATATTGCGGGTGCGCACCTTAACCAAATAATCGAAGCTGCCTGCGATCATATGGCACTGCTCGACAGCGGGTATTGCGTTAATCGCATGATTGAAGTTTTTTAGTGCCTGGCTGTTAGTTTGTTTGAGCGTAACTTGTGCAAAGGCGATATGGTTTTTCCCTAGCTTGTTGTGATTTATTCGCGCGCCATACCCCAGAATAAACCCCTGTGACTCCAATCGTTTCATACGTATTTGACAAGGTGTTTTCGACAATCCCACCTTATTGGCAAGCGCCGTGAGCGTGATTCTGCCATCACCTTGTAAGGTATCTAAGATCGCATGATCGAATTTGTCGAGCGCACTCATGGGTTTTCTACCAATGCTCCGAATTTAAGGAAATTTATAAACTATTATTCTAGCTCAATTGTATTAAATAGTTAATTAACACACTCAAGCTTAGTTTTTTGGGTAAGTCGTCTTGTTGGGTGGCGCAGTATAAGAACGACGATAACCCTTAAAGTACGGTGAACTATGAGTCCTTCGAAACGTCCGCTATCAAGTCTACTTCGACAGAAAATTGCCGATCATTACCTAGTAGAAGAGGCGCACTTTATGCGCCGTTGCGTCGATCGCGTAGGTCTATCTGAAGCCTGTCGAGCGCTAATTGCAGGGCAAGCAGCGGCTTTGATCTGTACTGTTCGTGCGCAATCAAAACCTTCGATCATGGAGGCCTTTCTCGCTGAATATCAACTGAGTACTAAAGAAGGCCTGGCGCTGATGTGTATGGCTGAGGCGCTATTGCGAGTGCCTGATGACCTTACCGTGACTGCGTTAATTGAGGATAAAGTCGGTGCCGGTGATTGGCAGTCCCATATTGGGCAGTCGGCATCTGGATTGATGAATACGGCCAGTTGGGGCTTGTTGGTTGCGGCTAAGCTGTTCCATGAGAATGATGAGAGCGGCTTACAGGAAACGCTGCGGCAAATGACGCGGCGAATGGGTAGTCCAATCATTCGCAATGCGGCGGTGCAAGTCATGAAGCAAATGGGACGACAATTTGTGCTCGGTCGAAATATTGGGGAAGCGCAGCAGCAAGGCGCGCGTTGGCAGAAGCGCGGCTATACCTATTCATACGATATGCTCGGTGAGGCCGCCCACACTGAGGTTGATGCCGAGCGTTATTTTGAGGCTTATCAATCGGCGCTTGATAGCATTGGGTTGTCGGTTAGAGGGACAAATATTCATCTTAATTCAGGTATTTCCGTAAAGCTCTCTGCACTTAACTGTCGATATCAGTGGAGTCAGCGTCAGCGTGTTATGACGGATTTGGTGCCCAAGTTGATGCGATTGTGCCTTCAAGCAAAGCACTACAACATTGGTTTAAATATTGATGCAGAGGAGGCCGATCGGCTCGAGCTGTCATTGGATGTTATCGAGGCAGTGCTGTCATCACCCGAACTAGCGAATTGGAAGGGTCTTGGTATTGTTGTTCAAGCCTACGGACCGCGGGCGCCCTTTGTCATTGATTGGATATATGCCCTAGCTGAGCAATGTGATCGGCGCGTGATGGTCAGATTAGTCAAAGGCGCCTACTGGGATACGGAAATCAAGCGAGCCCAGGTGCTGGGTCTTGCGGGCTATCCTGTGTTCACTCGTAAGGCAAGCACAGATGTTGCCTACATCGCCTGCGCGCAACAGCTGCTTGGCATGACCGATCGCATCTATCCACAGTTTGCGACCCACAACGCTCACACCGTCGCGGCGATTCTGGATATGGCTGAGAATACAACTGCCTTTGAGTTCCAGCGTCTGCACGGTATGGGCGAATCACTTTTTAAGGCGGTGTTGTCCGAGCATGGTGTCCGCTGTCGGATATATGCGCCGGTGGGAGAGCATCGAGATCTACTGGCCTATTTAGTGCGACGCTTACTGGAAAATGGTGCAAACAGCTCTTTTGTAAACAAGATGGCAGATCCGGCGATTGCGCCTGAAGATATCGCGCGGGATCCGTTTGCGGTGATCGCTGCATTGCAAGATCAGGTGGGTGATTCTTCTCTGATTACGCCGGGTGAGCTTTTTGGCAGCGCGCGGCAAAATGCTTTCGGCTGGGATATCAGTGATCGCAATCAGTGGCAATCACTCGAGTCGGATATGGGGGCGTTTAAATCACATCAGTGGCGCAGTGCAGTCATGCTCGCTAATCCATCGGCAGTCCGCCACGGCGAGCCCGGCGCTGGTCTCTCGATCCCACTCTGTAACCCCGCAAACAGCACCGATATCGTGGGTGTAGTGGCTGAGGCGAATATCGCAGATGTCGACAGCGCGGTAAGTGCGGCACGAGTCGGCTTTGCAAGCTGGACCTGCAGGTCACCGAATGATCGCGCTGATCTGCTGCGTCGCGTCGCGGATCTGTTCGAGCAGCATGCGGCAGAATTGATTGCATTGCTCGTTCGAGAAGCGGGAAAAACTGTCGTTGATGCTATTGGAGAGCTGCGCGAAGCGGTCGATTTCGCAAGGTTTTATGCACTAGAAGGCGTGCGTGTCGGCGGCGCTGGTCGTGGCGTAGTGGCCTGTATTTCTCCCTGGAATTTCCCGTTAGCAATCTTTTCTGGACAGATATTTGCCAATTTGGCGGCGGCTAATGTCGTGATTGCCAAGCCGGCACCACAAACACCGTTGATTGCGGCGCGCGCAGTGGCGCTGATGCATGCTGCAGGAATACCCCTGGATGCGGTTCAGCTCTTGCCGGGTGGTGGTGGAGACATCGGTGCGAATCTGGAGGCGAATGCTGGGCTTGATGGTGTCTGCTTTACAGGCTCGACAGCGACTGCTCAGTTGATAAATCGTGCGATGGCCGACGCAATGGCGCCCGACGCTCCGTTGATTGCTGAAACCGGTGGCCTCAACGCCATGATTGTAGATTCTACGGCGCAGCCTGAGCAGGTTGTCGCGCAAGTGATTGAATCGGCATTTCAGAGTGCGGGGCAGCGTTGCTCGGCGCTCCGAATACTCTATCTGCAAGTCGATATAGCGGAACAAGTGATGACGATGCTATTGGATGCCATGGATGTCCTCGTGTTGGGCGATCCATGGGCTTTGAGCACCGATATAGGACCGGTGATCGATCGACAAGCGCAGCAACTGCTCGACGACTACATTACACAATGTGATCGGCATGGGCAGGTACTAAAGCGCGCCAATGTGGCTGATAAGGTGGCGACATCGGGCTACTTTGTTGCGCCAACCGTTATTCGTGTCGCTGGTATTGAAGCACTCGACAAAGAAGTATTTGGACCAGTTCTGCATGTTGCAACCTTCAAGGCATCCGAGCTCGGCAATGTGGTGGACGCGATTAACGCCAAGGGCTTTGGTTTGACATTTGGTATGCATAGCCGCGTGGACACGCGAATTGCCGCGGTGTCAGCTGCGGTGCGTGTAGGCAATATCTACATCAATCGCACGCAAATTGGCGCAGTGGTAGGTAGTCAGCCTTTTGGCGGTGAAGGACTGTCAGGCACGGGCCCTAAGGCCGGTGGATATCAATACGTGCAAAGGCTGCAGGCGAGTGCACCGCTGGCATCCGCTGAATCCGTTCATGCTGGTATTGACGCCGCTGCATTGCGCACCGCAGTCGCCGCTGTGGGCACTCTGCCTGTCGATTGTGCTGAGCTACGAGGTAAGCAATTGCACGCGGCAAATCTACCCTATGGCGAAGTGCTAGATGAGCAAACCGTGCTGATGCCAGGGCCTACGGGTGAGTTGAATCAGCTCTCATACCATGCGCGTGGTGTCGCAGTGTGCCTTGGACCGACACCGGTATTATTGCGCCAGCAATGTGCGATGGCGCTCGCGCAGGGGAATCGTGTTGTCATCGTGGCCGAGATGGCGACAAACGTCTCGACCAGTTTGGCGTTGGCAGGGCTTGCGGTTGTCGGTATTGATGGCGTGTTAATGCCCGAGGCATTGACCTGTGTAGACGGATTCGATGCGGTTGTGAGCGGTGGAGAAAACGGGCTGCTACGCGATTATCGCCATGCACTTGCAGCAAGAAAGGGCGCAATTTTACCCCTAATTAGCGATACCACAGTGGCCGCCCGTTTCGTCGTTGAACGCCATTTATGTGTAGATACTACAGCCGCCGGCGGCAACGCGAGTTTGATCGCCAGCGCTGAGTGATGCCGACGCGTCAGCGGAGTGACTTTTCCGCTGACTGGACCGTTTGCTGGATTAGCGTGTTAATGGTCATTGGGCCAACCCCACCAGGCACGGGTGTATAGGCGGCGACTCGATCCAAAAGGGGTGCCAGTTCGATGTCGCCAACGCCGCCTGGGTGGTAGCCTGCATCGACCACGATAGCACCGTCCTTGATCCACGCGGCGCGGATAAATTCGGGTCGCCCGACCGCACCCACGATCACATCAGCCTGTTTGATTAGGTCTGCGAGATGCTGTGTTTTCGAATGGCAAATGGTGACGGTCGCATTGGCCTGCAACATCATCATCGCCATGGGTTTGCCGAGAATCGGACTGCGACCCACCACAACAGCGTGCTTGCCCTCGAGATTGATATCATAGTGCGCCAGTAGCCGCATAATGCCCTGAGGTGTTGCACAGCCGTAAGCTGATTCACCCATCGCCATGCGCCCAAAACCTAAACAGGTGACGCCGTCGACGTCTTTCTCTAGGGCGATCATATCGAAGGCTGCACGTTCATCGATTTGCGATGGCACAGGATGTTGCAGCAATATGCCGTGTACCTCTGGATTGTTATTCAAGGCTTCAATTGTGCTTAGTAAATCATTGGTGCGTGTTGTGCTCGGCAGCTCAATCGCGAGTGACTCCATGCCGACTCGACGGCAGGCATTGCCTTTCATCTTGACGTAGGTCGCTGAAGCGGGGTCGTCACCCACTAATATCGTCGCTAAGATCGGTGTTTTGCCATTGGACTGTTTTTTTAGCTGTTCCACGCGTGAACTGAGTTCGGCTTCGGTGCATTTTGCTACGTATTTGCCATCTAAAATGAGCGCAGACATTGGTTGGACCTCTGATAAAAGTAGCTAGTGTTGCAGAATTCACTTCTTGGTAAAAGTCTGCAGATCAGCAATTGACCGGTTGGGGCCAAACCCGTATGATTGCGCCCCGCAGCGGGGAGGGTCCTCGTTGCAGTATCGGGGTATAGCGCAGTCTGGTAGCGCGCCTGCTTTGGGAGCAGGAAGTCGGGAGTTCGAATCTCTCTACCCCGACCATTTTTCTGAGACCCAAGTCTCATGCAGTCAAGTCAAACATGTGATTTGGCGATTTCGCTCGACAAATTTCAGTCGGGCGCCAATGCATCGGTCTTTTTGCTTGCAATGGTGGCTGTAGCTCAGCTGGTAGAGCACAGGATTGTGACTCCTGAGGTCGCGGGTTCAAAACCCGTCAGCCACCCCATTTGCCTTTGCCGTCGCGCTAATAGCGCCCACTTCTTAAGCGCACAGACCGCGGCATCTATTCGTGATTTGCAGTGCTTGCTATGACGCCGGGCAGCGCCTTTTCAACGATCGCTTCATAGGCTAGCTCGCCATGTAGCTGCTCGAGTAACGTCGCCTTGGTCGCCACCATCCGATCCCTGTTACGCGCTTTAATGTGTCCAAAGCCACGCAATTTCTTCGGTAAGCTCGCAAGTTCGACTGCAGTCACATAGTTAGCAGCGGTTAAGTCTTGGCAAATCTCAGCCAGTAAGTGTTCATACTGAATGACGTCCTGGCGCTCTAGCCGACGCTCAGTGCTAAAACCAAAGGGGTCTAGTGCGGTGCCGCGCAAAAAACGCAATGGCGCTAGCAGTTTAAACAGCGGCATCATCCAAGCACCTAAAACGCGTTTTTTGATGTCACCTGTTTTCGGGTCAGGGTGACTCAGTAGCGGCGGGGCTAAATGAAACTGTAGCTTGAAGTCGCCCTCGAACTGCGCGTTGAGTCGTTTATGAAAATCGACGTGGGTATAAAGTCTAGCGACCTCGTACTCATCCTTATAAGCCATCAGTTTGAATAAATTATTGGCTGACACTGCCGTGAGTGAGCCGGGCTTTTGTGGGTCGATATCGCTATTGCGAACCTTATTTATGATGTCTTTATAGCGTTTGGCATAGCCTTCATTTTGATAGTCGATCAAGCGCTGGTAGCGGTCGTGGATCAGCGCGTCAACGCTTTTAATAGAGGTCTGCGGGGCTTTGTCGAACAGGTCCATGAAGGGGGCCGGTTGGTATGCAAACCGACGACCCATTTCAAAAGCACGCTTGTTAAACTCGACCGCCACGGCGTTCAGCTCGATGGCCCGTTGCAGCGCTTCGCGAGTGACGGGTAGCCAGCCCCGTTGGCAGGCGAAGCCTAATAAAAATAAGTTGATCCCAATGGCATCGCCGAGCAGGCGTTTGGCGATATCAGTTGCATTGACGAACTCGAGCTGTTGTTCGGCAATTTCGCCGGTGAGTTTTTGTTTCATCGCCGCTGCTGGAAAGCGCGCGTCAGGATCTAGGATAAACGCAGCCGTGGCAGCTTCTGCCGAGTTAACTACCGCGTGGGTACGTTCATTTGAGACTTTTGCAAGTGCGTCATAGCTTGTGCTGACAACCAAGTCACATCCGATAAACAGGTCTGCTTCTCCAGCCGGAATGCGTACGGCCTTAATATCACCTTGCGCGTTAGCGACCCGTACATGGCTCACCACTGCGCCGAATTTTTGCGCCAGACCTGTTTGATTGAGTGTGGCACAGCCCTTGCCCTCAATGTGAGCTGCCATGGCGACTAGCGCTGTAATGGTCAGTACACCGGTGCCACCGACGCCGGCGACGACAATATTCCAAGGGCGGTTGAGCTCAGGTAGTTCGGGTTCTGGTAATGGGTCAAATAATAGCGCTGCGTCGCTGGCAGGCTTTGGCTTTCGCAACTGGCCGCCTACGACGGAAACAAAGCTCGGACAAAAACCATTCACGCAGCTGTAATCTTTGTTACATGCGCTTTGATCAATTTCCCGTTTGCGCCCGAGTTCAGTGTCCTTTGGAAGCACCGACAGGCAATTCGACTTTACGCTGCAATCACCACAGCCTTCACAGACATCTTCGTTGATAAATACGCGTACCTCGGAGTCCTGCAGTTGCGCTTTTTTACGACGTCGGCGCTTTTCTGCGGCACAGGTCTGCTGATAAATAATAACAGAAGTGCCTTGATACTCTCGCAGCTGTTTTTGTAATACGTCGAGCTCGTCGCGATGATGCAAGCTGTAACCGGGGATGGACTTGAATTTGCCAGAAAACGCGTCTGGGTGATTTGACACCAGTGCGATGCGTCTGACGCCCTCGCCACGAAGTTGATGAATCAAATCGTCGACAGAAAGTTTTCCATCCAGTGCCTGGCCGCCGGTCATTGCTACCGCATCGTTGTAAAGAATTTTGTAGGTAATGTTTACACCCGCAGCGACGGCCGCACGGATCGCCAGGATGCCCGAGTGGAAGTAAGTACCGTCGCCTAAGTTTTGGAAAACATGTTTGGTTTCCGTGAAGGGTGCCTGACCAATCCATGTAGCCCCTTCACCGCCCATTTGACTAAATGTAAACGTATCGCGATCGGGCATCCAAGTGGCCATATAGTGGCAGCCAATACCCCCTAACGCGTGACTACCTTCAGGCACCTGTGTCGATGTGTTGTGCGGGCAGCCGGAGCAAAAATGCGGGGTGCGCTCTATGCCATCAAAAGGCAGGGCGAGGGACTGCTCCTTGGCGTTAATCCAGCTAATGCGCGCCTCTAAGGTCGGACTCGTATAAAAACGCTGTATGCGCGCTGCAATGGCCAAGGCCACCATCGCTGGGGTGAGCTCACCTAGGTTTGGTAGCAGGTCTCGGCCTGTTTCGTCAAACTCTCCTAGCACCCGAGGTCGTCCTGCAACGGGGTAGTTATAGAGCTGTGAGGTGAGCTGGTCCTCGATAATCGAACGCTTCTCTTCGACGACTAAGATCTCTTCAAGACCATCGGCAAAGCGGTGGGTTGCCTGTGGTTCTAACGGCCATGGCATACCGACTTTATACACCCGCAAGCCAATCTCGTTAGCCGCAGCTTGATCGATGCCTATATCCTCTAACGCTTGCATGACATCGAGATAAGCCTTGCCAGAAGTGACGATACCAAAGCGTGCCCGTGGGCTATCTAATACAATGCGATTGATTTTATTAACGCGTGCAAACTCGCGTGCAGCATAAATTTTAAATTTGTTGAGCCGTCGCTCTTGTTCTAGTGGTTTGTCGGGCCAGCGTGCGTGAACACCGTCGTTAGGCATTACGAATTCGTCGGGGGTGATAATGTGAATACGCTCTGGGTCAATGTCGGCAGAGATAGCGGAGTCCATATTTTCAGTGATCGCTTTGAGCGCAACCCAGCAGCCGCTGTAACGCGACAGCTCCCAGCCAAAAATACCCAAATCCAAGACTTCCTGTACATTTGCAGGTGCCAGGACAGGTACCGACGCGCCGATGAACATGTGTTCCGATTGGCTCGGTAATGTCGATGACTTGCAAGCATGGTCATCGCCTGCAACCGCTAAAACACCACCGAAGCGCGAAGTGCCAAAAGCGTTTGCATGTTTGATAACATCCATGGATCGGTCAACGCCCGGGCCTTTGCCATACCACATACCAAAGACGCCATCGTAGCGGGCGCCAGAGAAGAGGTTGGTTTGTTGGCTACCCCAAACTGAAGTTGCCGCGAGTTCCTCATTAACCCCCGGCTGAAAATGTATGTTGCGTGCTTTGAGATACTGATCGGCTTTCCACATGGCTTGATCCACGCCACCTAGCGGCGATCCCCGATAGCCCGATATAAATCCCGCGGTATTTAAACCCCGTGCCATGTCTCTTTGATGCTGCAGCATCGGTAGTCGAACTAGTGCTTCGATGCCGGTCATATAGGCGCGCGTTTTATCCAATCGATACTTATCATCTAGCGAGATATTGGCGAGTTTTGAGGTTTGCGTCATGGGCGACTGCTCCAGTTAGGTGCGCATCTATATTCTGAATAAGGGGTACGATTAACAGCGCAATTGTGCGCAGATAGCCAAGAAATTTTTATTGCTTTATTGATCTAAATCGGTATTTTTAGGATAGAAATACCGATTAATTCACATATAGAGACTAAAAATGACAGAATTATTGCAAAAGCCGGATATACAGATACTCGACGTGCTTCAGCGCGATGCAAGCATGAGTACCGGTGCCTTAGCAGAAATGCTCCACATGTCTCAGTCGCCCTGCTGGCGGCGTGTCAATAAGCTTGAGGCAAATGGCGTTATTCAGCGGCGTGTTGCCGTGCTGGATAGACAGCGCCTTGGCATGGATGTCGTTGTCTTTGCGACCGTCAACTTAACGCAAACGGGCCGTCAAAATCTGTTGGCCTTTGAAGAGACAATTCGTCAGTACCCCGAAGTGATGGAGTGCTACACCATGACGGGGATTTGGGACTATATGCTGAAAATTGTGACTAAAGATATTCGTCACTACGAGGATTTGGTCCGCAACAGTTTAGTTGCCAGCGATGCAATACGAGAAATCCACTCTCACATCGCGGTGACTGAGATAAAAAACAGTACCGCGCTGCCCTTGCTAACGCAGCTTAAATGAGCCCTCAAATAACGTCGATGCAAGTGCCCGAATAAAGGCGCGAATCTAGTCTGTGGTCGCAGTGCAGAAAAAAACGGCGCTACAGGCGCCGTAAAAGTTACTGCATTCGCGTGATCAAGCCCGGTTAATCTTGAGTCGGGTGGAGCGGGGCAATCCATGCCCCCTAGGGCAGTGCAAAAAGGTGACTATCGGTGCAATTACCATCACTAAAGTAGCCATCACTAAAGTAGCCATCGGTAAAGTAATGGCCAGTAAAGTAGCTGTCAGTTAAGTAACTGTCAGTAAAGTAACTGTCACTAACTATAAGTCCGAAGGTCTTCCATGCCCGCCTTTTTGCTTGCCGTGTCATCCTGACATACGACAACCATACCCCGTGCAATTTGCAATGTAAATGCATTATGCGAATTTAATTGCAATTCACGGGCGTGACTAACCTAGTAACAAACTGATGGCATGCTCCGGCTGTGGCCTAGCCATTAACGAAGCTGGCGCTGGAGTCGCATGAATTTGCTTTGCCGGGCATAGTTGGATTAAATTTGGATCGAGCCAAGCGCTCATTTAACTGTCTTACTGAAAAGGATAAAAAACTTATGAGCATCAAACAGAGCATCAAACAGAGCGTTATTTTATTATCGGCAGTGTTAGCAGCGTCGGTTGTGATGGCGGATACAACAGATGACTTAATCGCACTGGACAAGCAGTGGGGTGAGGCGTCGGGACCCGCAGGATTCGTCTCTGAAGACGTTGTGGCCATTGGTCCAGCGGGTATTGTTGGCTTTAGCGAAATGGTAGCGGAGGCGGCAGCTGCGGGCGATATGGAGGAGGCTTATACCGTCAGCGGGTATCGAGTTGAGTTCTTAAGTGATGATATTGCTGTGATGGTACACGCTGCAGCTGGATCA
>CAWUXF010000040.1:0-3307 GCA_963926325.1 uncultured Luminiphilus sp.
CTTTAGTTGGATCAATATTCTCAGCCAAGAAGACCAGGGCTCAGATCTATTGAACGGCAGAATTGATAATCACAAGGGTGCGGCGCTCAATAAACAGCTCATCCAGCTCAAGTCTTATGATCGATTTATGCTGTGTGGTCCAGAATCAATGATTTCAGAGGTCTCGCGAGGGCTTCGAAGCATTGGTATCGCTGAGGCGCACATTCAGTATGAGTTATTCGGCAGTTCTGCTGCCGATGCAGAGCAGCGCGTTGCTCGTCATCATGCGCGGTCAGAGGCTTACGCAGGCAGAATGTGCAGCGTGACGATCGTCAACGATGGACGCTCCCATGTTGTCGATATTGCCGCCGATGGTGAGAACTTACTCGACGCGGGTATAAACGTAGGTTTGGATTTGCCATTTGCCTGCAAAGGCGGGGTATGCGCCACCTGTAAAGCGCGACTAGTTGCGGGTGAAGTTGAAATGGATGTTCAGCGCGGTCTTACCAGTGAAGAAGTCGCAAATGGTATGATACTCACCTGCCAGGCGCATCCGATCTCTGACAGTGTGGTGATAGATTTTGATCAGCGTTGGGCGGGCGAGTAAGCTAGGCGAAAAGCTTCTTTGGCCAATAATGACTAATAAGAAAGGAATATGATGAGCGATTCTAAACTGGAGCAGGTGCAGGCGAAGACACGCCGCCGTTTGCTATTTACGGCGATACATCTTGTCCTGTATTTCTCGTTCACTCTGAATTGGACTGCGTGGGGTAAGGCGTTAACTGGCCCGGTCGGTAATGGTCCGCTTAGTGGCTCAATACTGATGTTCGTGATTCTGGTGGTCACCTTTATCGCGCTCGAAGTGCTATTTTTAGCGGTCGACAAAGCGGCCACTAAGAAAGCTCTGGAGCAAAATTAATGCGCCATCCTTGTCAGCTTTTTAAAATAATAACGGCGCTTGTGTCATTGTCATTGCTGCCGTTATGGGCGCAGGCGGCGGGCTCTATCGATGGTGATATCGAGCAACAGGCCGTGAATCCAACCGCGATTGTGATGTTTTTAATCTTTGTTGTTTTAACGTTATTGATTACTTGGCGTGCAGCTCGCACGACGACATCAAGCGCTTCTTTCTACAATGCGGGTGGAAATATCACCGGCTTACAGAATGGCGCTGCGATTGCGGGCGACTTCATGTCTGCGGCTTCATTCCTCGGAATTACCGGGCTGATGTTTGTCGCCGGCTTCGATGCGCTTATTTTGTCTTTAGGGGCATTCGGCGCTTGGCCTGTACTCATGTTTCTCTTGGCGAAACGTGTTCGTAATTTGGGCAGCTATACCTTTGTCGACGTTGTATCTCAGCGTCTCGCGAAAGACCAAATACGGTTGGTCGCTGCGCTGGGCACTATCGCAGTGGTTATTCTGTATCTAATTGCTCAAATGGTGGGTGCAGGAAAACTCATACAGCTGTTGTTCGGCTTGCCTTATGAATACGCCGTCGCAATTGTCAGCGCCTTAGTATTGGCGTATGTGGCCTTCGGCGGCATGCTGGCAACGACTTGGGTGCAAATCATTAAGGCGGCGCTGCTGCTTGGTGGCGTAACCTTTATGGCTATTCTTATTATGGCCCAGGCAGGTTTTAGTTTTTCAACACTGCTTGATATGGCAGTGGAGCGGCACCCTCAGGGTGAGGCAATTCTGTCGCCCGGCGTGGTGTTCAAAGATCCGATCCAAATTGCCACCATTCAGGTTTCTATGCTGTTTGGAACGCTGGGTCTGCCACATATTTTAATGCGTTTATTCACAGTGCCCGATATGCGCCAGGCAAAACTATCTGCCTTTTATGCCACGTTGTTTATGGGCTATTTTTATATCGTATTGCTCGTCATTGGTTTTGGCAGTATTGCATTGTTATACGGCAACCCTGAATTCTTTGATGACGACGGTAATATTATCGGTGGTATCAATATGGTGGCTATCCATATTGCCAGCGCGGTTGGTGGTGATGTACTCACAGGGTTTATGTCCGCAGTTAGTTTTGCGACGATTCTGGCCGTGGTTGCCGGTCTTACTGTGTCGGGCGCGGCCGCTATTTCGCATGATCTCTATGCGGAAGTATTAAAACAGGGTAAGCCCGACGCTAAGGCTGAGTTACGCATCACTCGGATTGCGGTGTTCGTCATTGGCCTTGTCGCGGTGCTGTTAGGTATCGCCTTTGAGAACGAGAATGTGGCGTTCATTGCCGTGATGCCGATGGTTATGGCGGCTTCAGTCACATTCCCCATACTTTTTCTTTCATTGTACTGGCGTGGATTAACAACCCGTGGCGCAATCATCGGCGCGCTGGTGGGGTTTGTCGCGTCGATTGTGCTGATTGTTTTGGGTCCACAGGTATGGGTGTCGATATTGGGTCATGCCGAGCCTTTGTTTCCTTATAATTACCCTGCACTGTTCACGATGCCATTGGCGTTTTTTGTCATTATGGGTGTGTCGATCGCCGATCGCAGTGAGCGCGGCAAGGTAGACCGTCAGAATTATCATGATCTATTGATTAGGTCCGAGCTTGGGCCAAACGCTTAGTGGAGACAAACGTGATGCGATAGGTCAAGCGGCTGGCCTATCCGGTCAAGGATCTAACGCTTAGGTTCGCTACTATGCATACAAAGTGAAGTCGTCTAATATCAGTAACGCGTTACGCTTTCGCGAGTGATTAGAGAAAATAACAAAAGGGTGGGCATGCTGCTAAGCAAGCTTGCCTATTCATACAAGAGTGAACGTACCTTAAGGGGATCCCATGTCTGAAGTGAAGATGCTTATTAATGGCCATGCTGTCGGTGCCGAAGAAACCTTTCCTGTGCTTAATCCCGCTACCGAAGAGGTCATAACTCAGTGTCCCAAAGCGACCACACAACAGTTAGACGAAGCCGTGACTGCGGCTCGGAGCGCGCTGCCAGCTTGGAGTGCTAAGTCGCTGGATGATCGACGGGCGATCATTCTTCAAATTGCGGATCGTCTGGAAGCCAACTTGGGTGATCTGGCGGTAACGTTGAGCGCCGAGCAGGGTAAGCCTATTGAGGGCTTCGCCGGTTTGGGCGCCATGTTTGAATTGGGTGGAAGCCTAGCGTGGATCCGGTATACCGCAAGTCTCGATCTGCCGATTGAGGTAATTCAGGATAATGATGAAGCGCGTATTGAAGTGCATCGCAAGCCGGTCGGGGTTGTGGGCTCTATCACACCTTGGAACTATCCATTATTAATCACTTGCTGGCACATTATCCCGGGGCTACTTGCCGGTTGTACGATCGTAGCCAAACCCTCCGAGTACACGCCT
>CAWUXF010000041.1:0-26263 GCA_963926325.1 uncultured Luminiphilus sp.
TGGCGACAGCTGGGTGCTCAATGGCCGCAAGTGGTTTATCACAGGCGCTATGCACGAACGCAGCCAGATTTTTATTGTCATGGGTAAATCGGACCCCGATAACGCCAACCGGCATTTGCAGCAGAGCCAAGTATTGGTGCCACGGGGCACACCTGGGCTTGAGATCCTTCGTCCATTAACCACCTTGGGTTATGACGATGCGCCCCAAGGGCACGCAGAAATTCGCTTTAATAACGTGCGTGTGCCGCTTGAGAATATATTACTCGGCGCTGGTCGTGGTTTTGAAATTGCCCAAGGTCGCTTGGGACCAGGTCGAATGCACCACTGCATGCGCTTAATTGGCGCCGCACAGCGCACTCTTGAACTGGCCTGCCAGCGGGTCACCGAGCGCAGTACTTTTGGCCGGCCTTTGGCCAAGCATCAAAGTATTCGCGAGGACATTGCAGACTGCTTTGGTGACATTGAAATGGCGCGTTTACTGGTGCTCAAAACTGCCGCGGCTATGGATAGCCAAGGCGTACAGGGCTCGCTCGACTTAATTGCCGCCAGCAAAATTAGCGTGCCGCGCATGATGGCCAGTGTTATTGACCGCTGCATGCAAATGTTTGGTGCCGGCGGCCTCACCGGCGACTACCCCATGGCCGAAGCCTACAACTACGCCCGCTGGTGCCGCCAAGCCGACGGCCCCGATGCGGTGCATCAAATGGCATTAGGCAAGCAGGTGATTAATCGCTATGCGCTGGGGTGAGGGGGTGGAGAGCTCGCTGCGCCACTGCAAAAGCAGGTTTCGAAGCGCTTGCCCTATGTAAAACATTAAAGCCAGACCCGATCCTGATGGATTGCATGATGCCCGAAATGCGGGGCGCTGATGCTGTCTATTCAATAAAAAAGGTACTCCCGAAACTCAAAATTGTGATGCTGAGTGCCAGTGATTCAGTGGGCGAGATCAATAGTGCGATAGACGCCGGCGCCGACGGTTACTTTGTGAAACGCGATGCACTCGATGAGCTGCTCGAGGGCATCCGTCGCGTTATGGCGGGCGAGCGCGTATTTGATTGTTTAACAAACTCAGACCCAATTTCCTTAGCGCCGCAGGAATTAGGGGCGACGTTATCGCGCCGTGAACTGCAAGTGCTCAAACTACTGGCCGAAGGCCATAAGAGTCGCGAGATCAGTAAAATTCTCAATCGCAGCTTACGTACGATTGAAAATCAGCGGTACAGCTTGCTCAAAAAATTAAACAAGCCCTCGCCAATGGAGTTGGTAAAAGCCGCGGGCAAGCTGGGTTTACTCGACTGAGGACGACCTCTGCGTATTAATATTCTCGACCGGCTAATTGAAGTAAATTTAGTCGTTTGGTCGTTCAGCCGGAACAAGCATCGGTGCTAACGGCTGTATGCCCACTCTATTTTACTGCCCGTTTTGTAGGCTAAATAAAACCAGATCAAAGCATTAGTGCAGCGTTCTTTTGACAGGCCCACGGTTTTGAGGCGGTTTACCTTGATTCTGCTTGGCCGCCTCACGTCGCATATATTTGTTAAGCGCGTCGATAATTGTCATGCCACCTTCAGCTGGACTCTGTTTGAACATGTTGGTGAGGATACGCGTTGCCAACGCTTCTTTGCCCGACTGCTCAAGTAATAGACTCATTGCGAAAGCAGCCCCAAAGCTGTTTTTATTCAAACCGCGCGCCAATGCAATTTCTCGTTGAGCTTCTTCGGTTTTGGATTGCATCGCAAGAACCGAAGCGAGGCCTCCATGAGCCTCGCCAAAATTCCTGTCAACCTCGATGGTTTTTCTGAAGGTGGCCTCAGACTGCGCTAGGTCATTGTTAGCAATATGCGCCCAACCCAAGGTCACCCAAGTACCTACCACCCTCGGCGTTAGCTCCAGCGTTCGCTCGAGTGTCTTAATCGCCTGCGGAAACTTCTGATTATACATCTGCACGAGCGCTTTATTGAGTAATGCACGGTGGTTGTTAGGGTCCTGACGCAAGACGACTTGAATATGCCTGTCGGCCTTATCTACATCTTGCGTCTCTAATTGACGGCTACTGATAATTACATTTGCGTCTACATTTTGTGGATTACTGCGCAAGACCTTTTCTGCAGTTTCACACGCTTGCGCCATTTGGCCTAGCTCCATTTGCAACATCGCGATGCGACCCGTTGCAAATTCGTCGTTGGCGATGTCAAGCGCGGACTCGGCACAGAGGAGCGCTTCGTCTCTTCTGCTCAAATTAATCAAGCAATAGGACTGGTAACACAAATTCTCTGACACCGACACACCACCCTCAGCAGCAGCCTGGAGCGCATTTAGACCTGCCTCCCACTTGCCTTGGTGCACAAGGGCAATCCCTAAGTTATGGTGCAATTCTGGGCTGTCCAAAAAGGTTTGATTCAAGCCTATAATAGCGGCTTCTGCGTCGCCAAAACGGTGTTGTGAAATATAGACGGAAGCTAAGCGGCCCGTTACGACCTCATGCCCCGCTTGGATTTCTAATACCCTTTCGTAGGTCTTCTCCGCAGCAACAAGCTCCCCTAACTCATGTTGAAGGTCACCTACATCGGTTAGAAGTGGAATATTATTCGGATCAACTTGCACATAACCCTGAAGTCTTTCGAGTCGCGCTTTCGCTTCCATCACTTTTCGGTTGGCCATGTAATTTACTCCTTTAGTCTTTGAATAGACAAAGCGATTAGATCAGCTGGTCTAATGTCTTTTGGCAGTCATCTGTCGATGATCGCAGAACAATTTCTTGTAACGCGCTAAATTCAATCTCGGCGCCTTGGAAAACCACCCCTCGCATAAATCGATTTTTCAGCGGCCGTTGCTGCATAGCATAAGGCGTCATCAGGAATGCCGCATAACACTCTGCAAAGTCTTCGGCAGCATTCCGCTGGCCATAACGTGTCACTGAACTTTCTTGTGTAGACAGCGTTGTCACCCAAAACTTCCGATCTGAAGGCGACAGCACCCTAAAATACACAAAATGGCCAAGCTCATGAAACAACACTTTAAATAACGTCCACCTGTCCTTAGTCGCATGTATTGTGATCGTCTGGGTTGATCTATCATACCGCCCCAACTGCTTTCCAGGTCCTCGCAAACGAATCCAGCGCGCAATTCCAGGTATCAAACGCGCATGTTCATAACGGATGCTCCGCAGACCTTCCAACTGATGCCCGGGTAGTACTGCCAGTACTTCTGCAATGGCAATTGCCTTCAGCAATGGGCATTTCAGAAAGCCCCAAAGCTCAATATTTACTGCACTCACCGCAAAATTCTCATGCGGATGAAGCCTGTACTTGGGAGGGTTAACGTCCTTCATTAGCGCAAATTATCTTTATCATTCCACTATGCGCAAAACCCGCGCTCGTGCAATCGCCTGAGTTCGATTGCTGACACTTAGTTTTTCATAAATTCGCGTGGCGTACCATTTGACAGTGCTGAGTTCCAGGCTTAAACGAGCCCCAATTTCCTTATTCGTTAAACCCTCAGAGATCAAGTTGATGATCTGTGTTTCGCGATGGTTTAACAGGGGGCCTTGCTGTGATACCGATGCTCTGGCAGGTCTTGCATGCTGAAAACCAAACAACACTCGCGACAGTCTATGAGGGTTTTTCACGTTGTGCTGCTGAGACAGCGGCTCAACCAAAGAGATCAAACGCTTAAGCTGCTGTTTGTCAATGCCCGCCCGTGCTGCCAGAGACAGTGCAACAGCGGTTGCACTCGGCCTATCTCTTTGGTGATGACTCAGTGCACTTAGGACATATCCCATCGCCACACCAAATGGATCGCCAGCATCTTCGACCGTTTCATCTTCGATCGCATCGGGGGCGATTAGTTTGACTGCTGATTTGTCTCGCTGCCGCTCAGCCAACATTACGCTCAGCGGCAACGGACGCGCGTGAGCGATCGCTATTGCCCCATCGGCGCGCTTATTAACCAGCGCGGCTAAGGGATGCACTCGCACAGCATAACTTGCCGCCAAACGTGTCACTTCAAATATCTCATCAGGGGTCATATTTAAAATAGCGGCGCATTCCACTGCCTCGGCCGCTAGACCCTGCTTAACATACCAGTCCAGGGCCGCCTCAATTGGCTGTATATCTCTGTCGATATCAACCGCAAGCAATAACGACTGCTCAAGCATTGTGTCGATTCGTAATTGCCCTAGTTTATTGGGCCTACATTCGAGCCAACCGCAAAGTAATGCGCTGTGCAATGCCCCCATGTGGTCTTTGAAAGCAGCCGACAATAAATCGTTTGTCAGCAACGGCAGGAGACTGATTTCCGCTAAGCATGGGCAATACTTCATAATAGCTGGAAGCCAATATAAAGCCATAAACCGCCGTGTCTCGGGTAATTGCGCCAAACTTACTGTAGTTGAAAATTGCGGCCTCGTGTCATCGAAGGGGGCCATAGCAGCAATATCACGCAGGGCCGCCTCTGTGACGCCCGGTAAACCACCCGTTAACTGGCGCAACTGATAGACATCCATAAAACCTAACTTATGGGTGCTATTAAGAGCTTTGAGCAAGACATTAAGCTCGTTATCGTTATATCTAAAGGCTCGGTGGTCAAGAAACAAGGGCGCGTTAGCCTTCCCTAAATTAACAGCGAGCGCAGGGAATTCAAGGACAGAGAAAATACTTTCTAGTGCTGGTATCAATGAAGCATGGACAGATGCACCCGGCGGGATGAGGACATAACATCTTCTATCGTCAGTAGTCGTCGCCACTAGCTGCACTGCCGCGTCACGCAGGCGCGCTACATAGTCAGATTCGAACGATCCCAATGACGGCAAGCTCACAGTAACCCCATAGTTTCAATTCTACGGCAATGCGACGACGAGCCTCTTCATAGAAAGCTCCCCACCAACGCCTTGGTTACCAAAGCCCAACCCTCGATGAGTACAAACATCAGTACCTTTACCGGCAGGGATATAGTCAGCGGTGGCACCATAATCATGCCCATAGCCATTAATACGCTAGCAGAAATAAGGTCTATGAGTAAGAAGGGTAAAAATATCACAAAGCCTATTTGAAATGCAGATTGCAGCTCACTGAGCATAAATGCGGGTATTAACAATGTTGTTTCAATATCATCCACATTTTTGGGCTTAGGCTTGCCAGACAGGTCTACAATTAGCGCCATGTCTTTTTCTCGTGTCTGCTTAATCATAAATTGTCGCAGCGGCTGTAGCGCCCGCTCAGCAGCTACTATCGAGGTTATCTCCCCGGCAGCGAAGGGTGTATAGGCCGAGGCATTAATTTCGTCAATAACGGGCATCATGGTAAACAACGTCAGGAACAAAGCCAGACTCACCAACACCGTATTGGGCGGGGTCGTTGGCATACCGAAGGCATGACGCAACATAGAAAGCACGATGATAATGCGTGTGAACGATGTCAGCACCATGAGAATTGCAGGCGCCAAACTCAGTATAGTGAGTAATCCAAGGACTTGAAGTGCCGAGGACATGTCTTCGGGGGTATCGGTATTTGCTGAATTAAAATCGACCGAAATGCCCCCGACTGACAAGGGCTCGGCAATTCCAGCTAGTGGCAAAAACGCACTAGACAATAACAACAATTGCGTCAGCTGTTTCATAAAATTTCCGCGTCGCTCCGGTTTGGCGGCTCGCCAGAGGCTCGCACTAACTGCGCGCCTGAGGGCGACTCGCAGAGAAGCCAACGCTCTTCGTCGATTTGCAGTACATGTACGGTAGTTCGCGCAGATACAGAGCATCGGTCGAGCACACGAATATTATTGCCACGCGTTTCCGGAACAAGCCCCCTCTTCACTAGGCGTTTGCGAGCCACCATAATGACGATAAATGCTACCGCCATTAAAATACCAAGCCAGAGCATTACCTGTGGCAATGTGCTTGCCACCGATGGACCGCCCTCTTTCCAAGGTATCGGTTCATCAGCTACAAGCCATGGTATCGAGCCAAGCCAACCAGCACTCAGCCAAAGCAGCCGACGGGTTGTGCTTGCATAAAATGACCCGCGTGAGCTCACTTTTCTGCTATGACCTCGGTAATTTGCAGACCAAAATTGTCGTCTGCAATGACCAGCATCCCGCGTGCAACAACCTGGTTGTCGAGATATAACGCTACAGGCTCATCGGCCAGACTAGACAGTTTGACGACGCTATTTTCAGTTAAATTAAACAACTCATTGACTGACAGCGTCGTCTCGCCAAGGACTGCAGTTAGTTTAACTTGCACGTCGCGGACTACATCTAAACTCTGCGATGCAACGACTGACTTGCCAGTATCGCCCTTGTCAAACTCGCTTAGCTCAACATTCTCAATTGTATTTTTACCCACCTGATATTCCTTATCGCTCGTGTAAATGACCAACTGCCAGACCTCCCACAGTTAGCACGCTATTTCGTTAAAGACAGTGCTTTACAGCCCTCAAATAAACCCAAGACGCCGACGGCGACACGCTGCTGACCTGATGCGGTCAGTTCAATCGATGAGTCGCAAGCTGCATCTAAGCGGACGACATCCCCAACAGTGAGTTGACGAATATCGCCTATAGTTAACGTAGTACTACCCAAATTTGCACGCAGCGACACCGATTGATCTGCGAGCACTGAACGCGCTCGCGGCAATCCTCCCTTTACAACGGGTATAGGCCGATTAACCCAGAGACCGATGAGGGCTGGGCTAATGAGCAGCCGCAATGTACGCGCACCCTGAGTTAACATGGCCACGCACCACCCAGAGCCGAGTCTGAACTTTCTGGCCACACGCTGCGACGTTGGTGCATCCAATTGGTGTTGCCATGTGCTGGCGTCTTTCGCTTCGCTGGAGCACAGCTCCAATAAGTCATTCAGCGCCGATGTTTTTAATGCGCTGCTGACGCGTTGGGCGGTAGTGCTGTCAAAAGAAAACTCTTTGTCGGACAACGTTGAGTCGGGTATTAAGTGACCCAAAAAATCGGGTAATTCTGCGGCCTGCTCCGGTAGCGGAATCACATGTTTTAACGGTCGATTCAATGAATTTTCAGCATTGAGTGATGCCAGCAGTAATGGGGCAAAAGTATCATCAGAACCCTGCACATTACGAACTTCCAGTGATGAGACTTCATGACCAATCCAGGCTGACAGCCACCGCTTGAGCGGTGCGTGTAAGCCTTCTTGTATCTGTGCGAGTTCAGCTTCTTGGTAAATGCGAAATAGATAGCTGTTCATCAGCGGCCGCCCCGCGTGCTGTCATAGAGCTCTTGAATCAACTCATTCGTTGCATTCAGCACTTGCGATGCGGCCTGAAAACCGCGTTGGACAATGATGATCTCTGCAAATTCCCGCGACAACTCAACATTCGATCGTTCGATACTTTTGTGTACGATCCTACCAAAACCACCTTCATCAGCCGTGCCAAGCACGCGTTGGTCAAGGTCTTCGGTTCGGAATAATGCATCGCCTGCCCTGACCAAAGCGGCAGTGTTACTAAAAGTTGCCAAAGCAATTTTCCCATCTTTGACTTCATCACCATTGGAGTATTCGAGTAAAATGGTGCCATCTGCCTCAAAGCTGAATCCAGTGAGCTGTCCTGTCGCACGTCCATCTACATCGTCAAGCGAGATCGTCGATGCCACAAAATCAGCGCCATTCACAGACGTAAAATCTATTGCCAGTTCTTCAATATTGCGGTCAACAACAGCAAGTACCGGCCCGTCTTCACTGACTTCACCATTGCTGTAGCTGACCATTATTCGGCCCTCGTTATCAATCTCAATTGCTGACAGCTGTCCCACTTCGCGACCATCAAGTGCGGAAGCTTCAACCGCCGACTCTGCCATCACCGCCACTGTCAGTCCTGCTAATTCGTCCGTGCCATTGAGGTCCAGATCAAATTGAATATTAATATCTTTATCGTCAATGGTATCGATGTAACTGGCCGTTAGCTCCGTATCAGAGAGCACCCATTGGAGGGTTGTTACAGTCTCGACGGGTAAGTCCGGACGACCGATGACGTCGGCGGGAAATTCGAGCCCTATCGGGTCGAATGGTAAACCTTCGCCGGTGGTATCTTCTAGATCTATGGGCTCTTCGGGGCGCATCGGAATCGGGCTCTCAACACTTTGCAGCGTGTAGGCCAAATTATTATCGGCACTAAACTCATTAGCTTCACCGCGATTGAAAATAACTTGGTATTCAACCCGCTCAGCCTCACTTAACGTACAGAGAAAAGACACGGTTACCGGATACTCAACGCCATCGTCGCCAAATAGCATGAGCGTTAATGGATTTTCTTGGATCAGGTTGCCGTCGGCATCGCTCGTTAGCGGTGGATAAACATCACCCACTAGCACGCCCCCACCCCCCTCTGCCGTTGGTGCGCGTAATTGGCCTGACAAGGCCACCATGCTGGTCTGCTCGGCTGCAGACTCAAGTAGAATTCGGGCATCGACTAAGACGTCAGGATCGTTTAGATCGCGAGCAGCCATTCGCTGCCCCGTTTCTTTTTCGATTAAAAAGCCATCCTCATCTATCGTAAATTTAGTGTCTGTATGGAAGTTTTGTCGCTCCCCTTCAGTGGCTGGGCGGCTGACGAACTCACCATCTGACAGGCTAATACTGATTTCCCCCAGTGCTTCAAGGTCTCCCGGCGTATCTTCGATAGATACTTTTTCAACACCGGAAAATCGCTCTGGTACATTGTCGAGCGCAACCGCATCGTAAAAATCGAGCGTCGCCAACTGGCGTAAACTCTCTTGCGTAGGTGTACCGCTTTCAGAAAATTCTACAACAATAGCGTCGGCTAACCCCCTGCCGTTCTCATCTACGATTTGAAACTGATATTGTGCCCCGGCTAGCTTTGTAAACCTGCCAAAGACAGTGTAATCGCGACCCTGCGCGTCGTAGATTTTAAATTCAAGCCGCTCTGTATCAGTCGCCCCAGGGGCCGGAAACACCGTTCCCTCGGCAGCTTGTAAATTCAGCGTCCCACGCCACAGCACTTCGGTTGTGGCTTGTGCGTCGCTGATTAAGTTCTCGCGCAGGTTTATATCGGTTAAATTACCACTATCGTCCAAGCGCGCGACACGCAGTCCGGTTCCCGGGTCGACCAGAAACCCTTCCTGATCGATATCAAATTCTCCCGCACGGCTGTAGTACTCTTCTGTGCCATCGCGCAAGATAAATAGCCCATTTCCTTCAAGTGCCATGTCGGTATCACGCCCGGTCACTGCTAAATCGCCATCAACGAAGCGAATTCGGGTGCCGCCTACGGCCACGCCCTGACCATTTGAGCTCAGCGCACCATCGTCACCACTGGCGCCGAACTGAGCATTGTCTTGCAATTCCCGATAAAACACATCGTTGGCTTTGTAGCCAGTGGTGTTCAAGTTGGCGACGTTATTACTGAGATTATCCAGACCACGCGTAAAAGCGTTTAGCCCTGACATCGCCTTAAACAAAGTACCCAGTAGATCAGAAGCCATTTTAGTTACCTCCAGATAATTCAATGACAGCACTCACCTGTGCTGGGCTAGCCGTCAGGAGTGTGCCATCTGCCTGAGAAATTGTGAGGCGCGGCTGTGAATTAACTAAACTCATGGCGAGTACCTCACCAGAGGTACTGCCTGTTTCCAACTGCACATTGACCGTTCTACCAAGTAAGCCAATCGACTGCTGCAAACTACTGACGTCTAATAATGCCTCGGTGGTCTCACTCGTACGATTGGCAATTTCTACCGTTGAGAACTGTGCCAGTTGAGCAAGAAACTCACGATTATCAACAGGCTCAAGCGGATCCTGGTAATTTAGCTGGGTTAAAAAGATATTTAAGAAATCCTCTAACCCGACTGAAGCTTGAGCTGCTGCCGTGTTAACGGTACCAACGGAACCAATTGATTCTATTGCCATGATTGACCTCCTAAAAGCTCATTTTGATGGTGTATCTGTTTGCCATTAACCATAATTTTTGCAAAAGACTTACCCGCTGAGTTCAACAGACTCTGCAAATCCTTAACCCAATTGAACACTTCAACTGAGTATTTTTGCGTAAAATCTCGCACCCATAAGGTCAGCTCATCGCCGTGCTGCGTAATACGAATATTCAGGTCGCTAAAACGCATTTTATTCATCAATGCGTCGAAGCGTTGTGCCGCTTGCAATGTCTCAACGGTCGGTGCCCCTCGAAAAACTGCGCTGCCGCGCAAAAGGCTTTGATCGGCACCATAAGCCTTAGCTTGCTGCACTTGAAGTGCTTGGAGTGCTTGCGAAGGACTTTGGGAATCCCCTCGCCATTGGCCCTGCAGCGAGCTTATTAATGCTTGCTCATCGACAGAGACCATGGCCTCTTGCGAGGCGCTAACGACGTTGCCTGCCACTTCTGTCTCATCGCTAGCTGCCGCCTCAGAGGGGTCAGAATCGTCAGTCGATGCTGTCAGCCGATCGTCGCTAATTTTAAAGGATTTATCTTCGAGCTCAGCGAGCCATCGCTCTTTATCACCTTCTTTGGCATTCTTGGTAGCATCGTTAGTCAAAGATTCAACTAGCATCTCGGGAAGTTTGTCATTAATACCCATAGCCCTGGGCCTCCATGTCATTGCGGCGATTAGGCGCCGCGCGCTTTAACGAAATCGGCTCTACTGATGACCTATTGATCGGTTTTGCATTCAAACGGTCGGCAATGTCCAGCATTTCTGCATCGAGCCTTGATTTATGGTCCGCCACTATGGCGGCCCGCTGCCGCTCGCGACTTTTATCCCGCCGCACCTTGGCAAGCATCAATTCTTTGCGTAGCGTCACTATGCGACCGCTATGCGCAAAGTATGCCTGTCGATAAGTGCTGCGCTGAGCTTCTAATGCCCGCACCAAATTATGTAACGTAATTTGGTGGCTGGCACTAAACTGCTGGCGTACATCGAACGGCGTTTCAGGCTGTTTTAGCAACCCATCAATATCTGATGACAGACGATCGACGGTCCGTTTAAGCACCGACAGTTCAGCCATAGCATCTGCCAACACTAACTCTGCAGACTGATAATCCCAGTGATATTTTTTTGCGACGCGCTGAAAGTTTCCTTTAGCCATTAGCGTCTACTCGAGCGAGGCGTTGTTGCTGCATTAGGTACCTGAGGAGATGCTCTGCCAGCAATGGCGGGTTCCCCAGGTCGGCCAGTTTGCCGGCTAAGTGATTCTGCTCTATTTAATACCGTGTGCAGCTGCGTCAACATCTCTTCCGGAATTACTGTTTCTTCGGCGGCTTGAACCCATAATTTCTTGAGCTCCGGGATCACCGCTAAGGCTTTGTCGAGATCGGGGTTACGGCCCGGCTGATACACACCCATATCGATAATATCCTTGCTCTCCGCATGGATGCTTAATAGGCGCCGTATCTCAGCGACTAAGGCCGCTTGGCTTTTATCAATCACAGCTGATTGCAAACGACTCGCGCTCTCCAGCAGGTCAATTGCTGGCAACAGCCCCTGGTTTGCGAGTTGGCGCGTGAGCACTATGTGGCCATCAAGAATCGCGCGCAAGTTGTCGGTCACGGGTTCATTAAAGTCATCACCCTCAACTAATATCGTATAGAACGCCGTGATTGAACCCCCAACGTCAAAGCGTCCCGCGCGCTCTAATAGCCGCGGTAGTATGGAGAATGATGAAGGTGTATAGCCACGTGACGTGGGTGGCTCGCCTATAGCTAAGCCGATCTCACGCTGCGCCATCGCTAAGCGGGTTACGGAGTCCATCGCTAACATGACATCGTGGCCATGATGTCGAAAGTACTCAGCCATTGCCGTCGCGGCAAATGCAGCTCTCGTACGCACTAACGCCGGTTGATCCGCGCCGGCAACAATCACAACCGAGCGTGCAAGACCCTCTGGACCTAAGTTACTGGTAATAAAATCCAGTACCTCGCGGCCACGCTCTCCAATGAGCGCAATAATATTAACTGACGCAGCGCTATTACGGGCAATCATCCCAAGGAGCGTACTTTTACCGACACCACTGCCTGCAAAAATGCCCATACGCTGCCCTTTGCCTATTGTCAGGCACGCATCGACCATACCAATGCCCGTCGTCAACATTTCATCAATAGGCTTACGTGTCATGTGATTAATTGGCGCGGGATATAAGGGGTATTGCTCTAATGCAGGAATAGCAGCGCCGCCATCCATCGGCTCACCAAAGGCATCGACGACACGCCCCAGAAACGCGTCGCCAACAGGTACGGTAGCGGACTTACCCGTGGCGGTAATCTCGCTGCCAATATAGACGCCCTGCATATTGCCATAGGGCATTAAAATTACTCGACCCTCACGAAACCCTACTACCTCAGCGACGACGGGTGTTGATTGCGATGGGGGGTATATTTGACAAAGCTCACCGAGAAAAACATCGGGTCCATTGGACTCAACAGACATCCCATAATATTGAGATACCTTGCCGACCCGAGGAATTGTCTCGCAATGACGAAGCGCATTCAAAATGCCATCCATCTTTGTGTCACTGTCGGGTAGTGTTTGGGGCGTCATAGCGTTTACCGCTCGCTCGATTGCTTAACAGCATCACGTAGCCGCTGTAGCTGAGTTTCTAAACGTGCATCCCAAATACCATTGTCCGTTTCAATCATGCAACCACCCACCGATACCCGTGGATCAGCGGTAAATAAGACATCGCTGTAACGGCCCTCAGCGCGAAGAACCGCTTCGAAGCTCGACATGGCTTTAAAGTCTTGCTCAGACACATGAATGGTAACCGTTTGGGCGCCGCGTATATCGGCGAGCGCACTACTGATCACCGCACGATTAAACTGTTCGTCACGCACACGCTCACCAACCAGTCGCGTAATTGCCGCAAATGCGATATCGATTGCAAACGCTTCAACTCGATCTAATTGTGTGTCTAGCCCCGACGTGAACACTGTTTTTAATTGTTCAAACTCATTTTCGCGCGCCGCTTGCTCTCGCTGTTGATCATCAGTCGCCTGCTGTTCCCCTGCGATATATCCTTCGTTCTGGGCTTCTTCTTTAAGCGAGGTTAAATGATCGACGAAATGCCTACAGTCGGCACGTAGTTCCTCGACCTCAGACTTAAATGCCGTATTTTCGCTCTCGAGCTGTGTAATACGACGTTCCTGCGCTGCCGACAAATCGCGCTGACTAGCGAGCTCTGCGGCCAGTGAAGGTTTCGCTGAAACCTTTGTGGTGGGCAACTGCCCCGGCGTTTCGTCATTAAGTTTGGTCGCCTTAGCATCAGCGCGAAGCGCAGCGCTCTTATCAGCAGTAGGCGCTAGGCCTGGATCTCGATTTGACGTCTGGCTTGGGTTCGGCGCCTCTGTATTACGATCCAGCTTGCCCCTGTTGAGGCGGCGAGTGCCGGTTACCGCTGCAGCTCGGTAGATTTCACCCATTGACCGGCTCCTCGGTAAGTTTCGCGATGATATCTGCCAAAGCGTGGGCAAAATGGCGACTCGGAATCGCCGTTCTGGCCGTTTCTAGGGCTTTTCGGCGTTTGGGCGGCAATGCTTTTAAGTAGCGATCAGTGGCCAACCAGACGCCACTTGCCACTAACATAGCCACCTGTGATAGCGGCAACTGATCCAGCAAACGTTTTACGGCCAAGTAGTCGCAGCTATTTAGCGGATGATCATGCATCGCAGTATCGAGCAGTGCAGTACCTTCGGTTACTTCGAGAAAGACACTGAAGTCCAGCGGCAGATTACCAATAATTGCCGTCAGTTCTTCATCGGCCTGAGCAACTGCCTGGCGCTGGCTGTCGGTCAGCTGCCCCATCATCCATCGCCGATCAATCGCACTAATTCCACGCAGCTTAATCGCCACGCGTTTAACCCCATGAGGCTCCGCCGTAGGCGATGTCGTCTGCAGGTTTATCTGTGGCATTTCCGACATACCTCTACTGCTCCCTTTAGCTCGAAGCTTTTGACTGGGCATTGGCGTCCTGCTTGAGCCAAGATTGCACTTCGGCTAGCATTTCTCGCCGCTGCGCCTCTGTCATCGTGAGCTCAGCCCGATTTGAGCGCAGGAACAGCATAGTTGCGATCACAATTAATAAGAGCAAGCAAAGACCCCCGACAAGCCACAAGGGGTTGACCGCCCGTGAAGGCACTACAGCGACGGGCATAGTTGGCTCAGGCGCCCTATAAGTTTCCATTTCAAGCACTTCAGGCATTGTCACTGGCGAGACAGGCAACAGGGCCACCTCAATCGCATCGCCGCGTTTGTCATCAAAACCCACAGCATTGGCTACCAGCCGTTCAATAGCACCGAGCTCACTTGTATCGGTCTCGGCATTAACCATGACACTAATAGTCATCCGCTCAATGGTACCTTCACCCTTTACCACCTGCTCCATCCGTCGATCGATTAAATAGTCAATCTCTGTGACTTCGGTCGATAATTCGGGTTTTTGGCCGCTCTCGGTTCCATCAGTCGAGCTAGTGAATTTCTTTTGGGTCTTGCTCTGCGAAATGAGGCCCCCGCTACCTTCTTTTTCAGGTGAGTGGTACGTCTCATTCGTGAGCTGCACGGCATCACGACTTAAAGTAACATCGATAAAAACAAGGGCGTTCTGTGCCCCATAGCGCTGACTAAGTATATTGCCGGCTTTTTGGGTGAGATAGTGCTCGAGTTCTTGTTTGCGACCAAGATGTGCGCCAAGACCCGAGTCATCTTCACTCTGAACACGCGTCAATACCCGCCCCTGTTCGTCGAGTATGATGACGTTATTGGCATCCATACCATCAACCGCAGAAGCGATAAGTTGTTGAATGCCGCGGGTTTGTGCCGAAGAGATAATCTGGCCAGACTCTGGCACCAGTGTCACAGATGCTTTGGGTGCGGTTTCCGCCTCTCTAAATAAACTTTTTTCTGGCAGAACTAGGTGGACACGCGCATAACGCACTTCCGTTAAACCAATTATAGTGCGCGACAGCTCACCTTGAAGCGCGCGTTGAAAATTGATTTTCTGGACAAATTCAGTCATGCCATAATCGGCATCATTGAATAACTCGAAACCCTCACCGCCATTAAAAGATAGCGTGCTGCCGTCCAGTTTGATTCGCGTCTCATCGACAACCGTACTATCGACAAGAATACTGCTGCCATCCTCGGACATACGATACGGCACTTTCATTGTGTCTAGCTGTGCCAGCACCACGGCAGCATCAGCGGCATTAATATCGGCATAAATCGGCACATATTTGGTCTGATAAACAAAGGTATAAACCGACCCGGTGATCAACAGCATGAGCACAACAAATATCGCCAGCGTAATCTTCTGCCGACCCGAAATGGTTTCAAATGAGTCACTAATAGAGGGCATATTCAATAATCCTTTAGATGCTCATTCGCATAACTTCTTGAAGACCTTCAAGTACTTTATTACGAACTTGAACAGTCAATTCGAAAGAAGTCTTAGCTTTTGAAAGTGCAATCATGACTTGGTGTAAATTGTCAGCCTCACCCAACGCTAAAGCTCGAACCTGAGACTCAGCGGCTTGAATGTTCTGATCGGTCTGCTGGATCTGTGCGCCCAGCCAATCAGAAAAATTGACCGCGCCAGCCGACTGGCTCGGTGCAACGCCGGCTGCTTGGGCAACAGCCTCAATTGGTGCAATAGGCATAATGGCCATTATTTACTATCCCCTATTTCAAGTGCACGCATCGCCATGATTCGCGAGGCATTCATAACCCGAACATTGGCCTCATAGGCCCGAGTTGCGGTCATCATATTAGTCATTTCATCCACCGGATTGACATTGGGCATTAATACGTAGCCCTGCGCATCGGCATCGGGATGCGCAGGATTAAATAGCATTCGCGGAGCGCTATTTCGCTCGACAATAGAAATGTCACCCACGCCCGTCAGTATATTGTCGAAGCTGGCGTTACCGGTGCGCGCAATCGCTTCTAATGGCTGATACAACTGTCCGTTTACGCCTCGGGTGGTATTGACGTTAGCCAAATTGCTCGCAATGGCTTCCATTCGCGTACGTTGGAAATCCATACCGCTCGCACTAATTTCAAACAGCGACATGTAATCCATTAGCCGCGCCCTCCGTTAATCGCCATCTTCATCAATGACCCGAGTTCACTGCGAGCACCTAATAGCGCTTGATAGTGCGTCGTATTCTTAGCCATCCACACCATTTGACGGTCAATCTGCACTGAGGTCGACAACGTTTCATACTCGGGTTCGATAGTTAGCTGCTTCAAACGGTCGATAATCTCATCTTTGCTATTACCCGACTCAACCGCATTACGAGCAGCGTTGAGTACCGAGTCAAAGTCAATTTTGACAGGTTGATAACCCGCTGTTGACGCATTGGCGACATTACTTGCTATCGCTTGGTGGGTCATCAGTGACATGTCTAGCGCCTTCGACAGTAAAGCGCCGGTGACAGATTCTAATGGTCCGCTCATAAGCTACTCCTATTGAATAATTAGTTGTGCATGCAATGCACCCGCACGTTTAATCCCTTGCAGAATTGTAATCACGTCGCGAGTACTCGTTTTAATTTGACGCAAGGCGGTAACCAAGTCACTAATCGAAGTGCCGGAGGGTAAATCTACCGCTTCGGCAACTTGCTCACTGACGTCTATCTCGGTGTCAGGCACTACAACAGTGCGCACACCGGGTGCGGTGCCGCCGACATTAAAATTACCTAAGTTCGGCTGTGAGACCTGGTAATCGGTTGAAATAATCACTCTGATTTCGCCGTGGGATATAGTGACTTCGCCAATCTCAACATTACCGCCAGAGATCACAGTACCCGTACGCTCGTTGATGACCACACGCGCCACCTGGTCGGGAGTGATCTCAACATTCTCAATCTCCATAATAAGCTGCACGATATCGGTAGTACCTCTGTCGATCGCAACAGATACTTTGCCTGCGTGGATCGCGGTCACGCTGTTTTCGCCTAGCTTCTCACTGAGTGCTGTTTTAAGCCTGCTGGCGGTAGTGAAGTCGGGCTCATTGAGTAATACGTTGACGGTGTCGTCCTCGCTAACAAGGTCATCAATCGTGCCCCGTTCGACTGACGCCCCGCCGGGGATCATACCGACGGTGGGGTGATTCTTTTGTACTAAATTGCCGTTAAAGTCGAACTGGAACCCGCCGACCGATACTTGACCTTGTGCCAGCGCATAGACCTTATCGTTAACCGCTCGAAGCGGTGCCATTAATAAGGTACCGCCGACCAAGCTACGCGCATCGCCCAATGAGCTAACATTGACATCGATTTGATCACCCGGTTGCGAAAATGGTGGCAGCGTTGCAGTTATAATAACCGCGGCAACGTTACGCGTATTCACATCATCGGCAGGGATGTTAATACCAAATTGTAGCAACGCATTGGTCACCGATTGCATTGTCGCTTTGCTGCGCGGCGAGTCGCCACTACCAGCAAGGCCAACCACAATGCCGTAGCCAACAATGTCATTGCTGCGGGCACCTTCAATGCGCGCAATATCTTTCAACCGAGTCGTGGCACTCGCCGACTGTGCAAGGCCTGCACAGACACTGGCGAATACAAAAATCAGCAGTAATTTCGATAGGCGTTTCAAAGTATTCTCCATTAAATCAGCCCTATATTCGCGAGCGTGCGATAAAGCCAATTACGTTTTTTGCCATCATCCCCGATGTCGTATCCACTATAAACAATGCGCGCATCTACCAGGCGGGATGAGGGCACGGTGTTGTCGTTTGCCACATCTACGGGCCTGATCTTGCCGCTCACGGTAATTAGTTGCTCTTCACCATCGAGGGCAATTCTCTGGCTACCCTCGACTATGAGCTTGCCTGATGTATCAATACCGATAACCGCAACAGTCATCGCCGCACGTAACGTACCGGCGCGCTGCGTAACATCGCCTGCGTCGCGACCAATACCAATACCGAGTGAGCCCGCCTCATCTATACCGCTGTCAGTTTGAACATTACCAGTGACGTTATAACTGCGATCAACCTTCTTATCGGAGGCGGACTTTGCTTCCGCATTCTCAATAATAATAATGGTTAGCGCGTCGCCAACACGAAAAGCCTTTTTGTCGGAAACATGTGATAGATAATGTTCGTCCGAGTAGAGATTCTCAGCGTGCAGTGGCACGGCGAAAACACACCAACTAATAATGGTCACCGCAATAAGACGACTTAGTTTCTCCATTCGATAATTCCTCATTGAAAACGGCTCCTGCTTAAAACTTCGACCTGATCAGGGCCGACCACTAGCACCTCAAATTGTTCTTCTGAACTGAGCGATTCGAGCATAATGTACTCTCCGACATTTGCGGTTCGGGTAACCGTCGCCAGTGTCAGTACGCGCACTGATCCCACGGTAGAGGTCACCTGTATTTGCTCACCAAATTGCACCGCAGGCACTGGCTCAAGATAGGGCTTTTGCAATACATCACCACGTTCAATTGCAATAGTGAGTCGTTGGTCTGCATTTGGTTGCGCCAGGTTAATGGGGTCTACTTCACTTATCGGTGCCCAACTTTTAATAAAATGGTGCGTTGCAACGACAGTTTTTGCATCAAGGTCAGCAACCGACCGCCATACTTTGGCTTCACCAGAAACTTTGAACCACAGCGGAATACGCACATCAACGCCATCACGGCTAGATAATGCCCAGATCTGTGTGCGGCGCCTAAATGCGGCTAGGTGTGACGCGTCGAATCGCCACTGCTCTATATCCGCAGTGTCCAGCTGACTGCGTTCACTGACAATTTGCAACACGATATTTCGATACGCCCCCGGCCACTGTTCGTCAGCATAGGCTGCTAGGTATTGCCGCGCTTGGCTTAACTGCTGATCGAAGCTTTCATTGGAAACCTGCTTGGGCATGCGTACACGAATAGACATCGGCCCAACAATGTCAAAGTCTTCCAAGTCAGCGACTTGTCTCACTAGCGCAATCATCTTTGATTTGCTGTACGCGGACTTATCAGTGATTAAGCCCAAGTCTATCTCGATGTTGGCGAGCGCATCGCGCCGTTCACGCGGCGCGATAATACGCGCCAGCCGTTCAAGTGGCACCGCCAACCTGCCATCGGTCACAGTAGGCGTGATACTTGGATAAAGTACTAAGGTGTTTTCGATAGCCCACACACCACTCGCAGCAATGCTCAATGCAATCACTGCGACGATTTTCAATGGCGACAATAAATGGGTTAACACCGGAAATTTCCTCGCAAATCAGCTGCGTAAATTATTGTTAATGCGCAACATTTCATCGACTGCACGAATCACTTGTGAGTTGACCTCATAGGCTCGCTGAGTGACCACCATACTCATCATTTCGTTGACAAGACTTACGTTTGATCCCTCTAAAAACCCCTGCGCGAGCGAGCCAGTGCCATCCTCACCCGGCGCCGACAACATCAGACCGCTGGTGTCTTCGGTAGGTAAGAATAAGTTGGCGCCAAGCGCTTCCAGACTGGTTGGATTGAGGAATGTGGCTAACTCTATTTGACCGATCTCGAACAGCTCGGCCTCACCATCCACCCGCACAGACACCGTGCCATCAGGTGCAACGTAAATATCAGTCGCATCTGCGGGTACTTGCAAGTTGGCAGAGAGACGATACCCATTGACGGTCGCCAGGTATCCCTCTGAATCTATTTTCAGTGCGCCGCTGCGGGTAAAGCCATATTCGCCATTGCCCATGTCAACTTCTAGAAAGCCCAGGCCGCGTATCGCTATATCGAGAGGGTTGTCAGTTGGACGTAGATCACCGACTGAAAAATCTTTGACCACTCCCGCAACGCCTGTACCCATTCCGATACGCATTTGGGCACCTTCTCGATTGAGCGCACTCCCCGCACTGACCGCGTCGCGGTAAACCAAGTCATCGAAGCTTACGTTACTCCGCTTAAACGCCGTGGTGTTTAAGTTGGCCAAATTATTTGAAATAGCATCGAGCTGTGTCATCTCTGCATGCAAGCCCGTTGCCGCGATATATAGTGCATCTAACATAGTCATCACTCCTGCCGTATTAAATTATTTACAGATCGCCCAGTACATTAATCGCCTGGTCGAGCATACCGTCATAGCCTTTTAGAACTTGGTGAGTCGTTTCAAAATGACGCGTTATTTCGATTAACTTAATGATTTCTTCAGCGCTATTTACATTGGAAATTTCCACATAACCTTGCATCACCTGTCCTTCGAATTCGCTTGCCGCCAAGGCGTTATTTGAACCCGTGCTAAATAGGCCAGCTCCCATGTAAGCTAGAGATTGTGGATTCGCAAAGCTCACAAGTCGCAGGCGATCTAGATCAACGTCATTCTGCCGAACCACACCCTCTGCATCGACACTGAAACTGCCACTGTTGAGGAAAATCGGGCCACTTTCACCAAGTAAAATCTCCCCTGATACCAGCGACAAACGCCCCTGACCGTCAAGCATGAGTGAGCCGTGTCGGGTGTAGCGTGTGCCTTCCTGTGTATCAACCTCAAAAAATCCGTCACCTTGCAGCGCTAAATCAAAGGGATTATTCGACACCTGTAACGCGCCCTGACTGAGGTCACGGACTACGTCAATTGAGGGCCCGCCGCCATCACTAAACACTGACGGGCTGCTGGTCATGACATTATTTGTTCGATCCATTGTGTTCTGAAATGAGGTAGTGAATGGCACCTCACTTTTATAGCCCGAGGTACTGATATTCGCTAAATTCTGAGAAACAGAACGCAGGGCAAGCATATCGTTATTCATAGCCAGTGATAGTGCGGCGATAGGATCAGCCATTAGTTAGCTCCCTGTAAATTAGTGTTGGACTCAGCTGACGCTGGCTCAGGTAAATTCCGAGATTCTGCTACGCGGTCTCGCTCGATAATAGATCGTTCGATGGCGATGATGCCGTAAGAGGCAATGTTAATAGTCCAAGGGATTTCATTCATCGAAATCACTGAAATGTGCGGCAGCACGCGCTCAAGCAATTTACGTAGATGTCGCCGCAAAGAGCCTGAACAAAGCAGCACGGGCTGCAGGCTTTCGAGCATCATTTGTTCGCCGAAGCGATCTAACTCGGTGATAAGCTTTTCAGATGTGCGTGGATCGACCATCAAGCTTACCCCGTCCTCATTTGTACGGAGTCCCAGCTGCAAAACGTGCTCGACCGCGGGATCCAAGCTCAATACCCGCAATACGCCTTCACTATCGAGAAGATTTTCACAGATAGAGCGCCCCAAGGTGATGCGTACAGCCTCAGCGAGTTCTTCGATATTTTTAGTACGACGACCCTGATCAACCAATGTTTCAATGATGAGACCGACGTTGCGAATTGAGACTTTTTCTGAGAGCAAGCACTGCAATACTTTTTGAATATCACCCATGCTCAAGATGTTGGGTACAAGCTCTTCGTAAAGTGATCCTTGGTTTAGCTTGACCCGATGCAATAACTGTTCGGTCTCTGCGCGATTAAGCAATTCCGGCGCATGACGGCGAATGATTTCACTGAAGTGAGTAAATAGGACCGTGACAGGATCTACCACCGTATAACCACTTGTCCGGGCGTTGATCGTCTGCGTTTTATCGATCCAGACCGATGCCAAACCGTACGTAGGGTCTTTAGTTTGCTCACCTGGCAGTTCATCAGTTCGGGTCGATGCACTAATAGCCAGCATTTTATCGACCCTCAGCAACCCCTGGGCGACACGCGAATCGTGGATCGCGATGTTGTAATGCTCCTCGTTGAGTTTGCGCTCGTCGATAAGTCTTACGCTGGGGAAAACAAAACCCATATCGCGTGCATACTGCTGGCGGAATGCTTTGATCTTCTCCATTAACAGGCCATCTGCCTCACCTAATAAATCAATCAGACCGCCACCTACCGCGACTTCGATCGCCTCAACATTGATCTGGTCGTATAAACTCAGATCATCGACCTCTTCGTTCAGTAAATCTTCATCGTCGACCTGATCGATCTGCTGTGACCTGCGGTAAGAGTAGAAAGCTGCTACCAGTACAAAGGCAATAATGATCATAACCGGGAACACGGGAATGCCGGGCAACAGCATTAAGCCGCTAAGTCCCACGCTCAGCATCACCAAACTCTTTGGATAGCGCGCGACCTGGTTCGCAATCTCCTCACTTAAGTGCGCATCGGTAGCGGCTCTTGTAACAATGATGCCAGTCGCAGTGGAGATAACCAATGCCGGTATTTGCGTAACGATGCCATCGCCAACAGTTAGCAACGTGTAGCGCTGCAAGGCCTCAGACCAATCCATGCCATTTTGTGCAATGCCCACGGTTAACCCGCCGACAATATCGATCAGAATAATCAAAATACCCGCGATCGCATCACCTTTTACAAACTTGCTGGCACCATCCATCGATCCGTAGAAATTCGCCTCACGTTCGATATTTCGTCGCCGCTCTTGAGCTTCTTTCTCATCGATCAAACCCATGTTCAGATCGGCATCGATGCTCATTTGCTTGCCGGGCATGCTATCGAGTGTGAATCTTGCGGCCACCTCAGCAACCCGCTGTGCGCCGTTAGTCACCACGACGTATTGCACGACAATCAAGATAAAGAACACCACTAAACCGATCACATAATTGCCACCCACGACATAGGAGCCAATGGCATCGATAACTTTGCCGGCGTCAGCGTCAGCCAGAATTAGTCGCGTCGCAGCAATATTCAATGATAGGCGGAACAAGGTGGCAATAAGCAGTAATGATGGGAAAGTTGAAAAAGTCAGCGGCTTGTCCATATAAAATGTCAGCAGCAGAATAAGCAGACCACAACTAAAGTTAAGCAGCAGTAAAAAGTCCAGAATCTCACTAGGGATTGGGGTAAATAGTACGAGCAAAATACCCATCATCGCGACAACGAGGGTTACCTCGCTCGGCGAGCCAATCATCTTAGCGGTAAATGAAGGTCCGGTACTCATGCGGCTTTTACCTGAGCTGCTTTAATGGCATAAGCTTGCCTAAATAGGCGGGCTACGATTGCGAAGTACCTATGCTCAACTGACCCATAGATATCACAACGGCGGAATAATTCACGCGTAAGCGAGGGCGCACTAATGACCGGGATTTTATGCCGGTAGGCAGCCTCACGAATGAGTCTTGCGGTTTCGCCGGTGCCTTTGCCCGTCACGACCGGTGCAACCATACTGTAACGATCGTATTTAAGCAGTATTGCGTAACGCGTGGGATTCGTAATAACCAGGTCTGCCTTTGGCACATTGCTAACGCTTTCCCCGCGTTTGCGCAGCTCCCGCTCCAACTCTCGACGCTTTTGACGGACAGCGGGATCACCCTCGCGGCGTTTGGCTTCATCTTTAACTTCCTTGCGGGTCATGCGCAGGTTACGGGCGAACTCCCAGCGCGTGAAGAGAAAATCAATGACGGCAATCAGCGCCACAACACAGAGCAATCGGAAAATAAGCTCCGCTGCGAAGCCGGTAAATATATTGGTGATCTGGCTGTGGCTGCGCGTATACAGTCCGAGCATGTGATCGATCAGGCCCGTTAGGGTCAGATAGATAACCAGGGCAAACAACATTAGCTTAAGAATCGACTTACCCGACTCAAATAAAAGCTTTATTGAAAATAAACGTTTAAATCCAGCGATCGGATTCAGTCTTTTAAAATCGGGCTTGATCGGTGTGAACGAAAATATAGGCCCTATTTGTACGAAGGTAGAAAGCACACCCACGATAATGACAATGGCTAATAACGGCGCCAAGATGGACATACCATCAGCGACCCAATGAGACGTGGTATCTAAAAACTGACGCAACTCAAAATTCACCTGGCCTGCACTTGAGAACATCTTCGCGCTCAACTGCAATGTCTTGTCGATAAACGTTGCGCCAGCTGCAATCAAAAAAATCAAACCGGCAAACAAAGCCATCATCGTGTTGACCTCTGTGCTTTTGGCAACGGTGCCCTTTTTACGCGCATCGTCTAGCTTAAACGGCGAGGCGGGCTCTGTTTTTTCCGACTTGTCTGGCTCGTTACTCGCCATTTATAGGGTCCTATCCATGATCAATATCATACGACTTGCTGCCAGTAGCGAAAGCTGGTTAAAAATAGCTGCTCTAAAACTGGCGACAAATAACGGACCGCGATCGCGGTTAGTATCAGCGCCACCCCTATCTTCAACGGTAAAAACAGGAAATAGACATTCATTTGCGGCATGGACCTGCCCATTACTGCAATACCGGTATCTATTAGCAGTAGCGTGCCGACGACAGGCGCAGCAATAATGATCCCATAGATATAGGTCAGTCCAAATTGCTTAACAATAACCACCATATTTAGACCCGATAGAGCACTGCCCGGCGGAGATACCGTTAAAGACCAAGCGATCCCACGAATAGCTAGCTGGTAGGCGTTACTGACGAAAAACAACACCACAGCAAACAATGACAACGCGGTACCTATTAACGGGCTCGCGGCATTAGTGGATGGGTTCAAGATTTGCGCCGCACCAAACCCCGCTTGAAAATCGATCAACTTACCGGCGACCATGATGGATCCAAAAACACAATAAAGGCCAAATGCCATCACCAGACCTACGATTAATTCATGTATCCCAAAAGCGACCAACGCAGGAATGGAGGTGGGCATTACGCTACTACTTAGATCTAAAAAGGAGGTCAGCATCGCTGCGAGTATGAACGTAGTGAGCACGCGTATTTGCACTGGCAGCTTACCAATGGCATCAAAGGGCGTTGCGTAAAACAGTACGCCCAAACGGATAGTCACCAGCAACATTGTAATTAACCACGTTGTGTCAACACTGAACAACATGCTGTGCGTTTAAAAATACGACGGGATGCCAGAAATGGCACCCGTTGCATAGTTCACTAAAGTTGTCAGCATCCAGTGACCTAAGATCAGCACCGTCGCGCCGACAGCGAGAATTTTGGGCACAAAGGTAAGTGTCATCTCTTGGATCTGGGTAACAACCTGAATGAGGCTCACAAATAATCCGACCGCCAGCGCCACGCCCAGGATCGGCATCGCTATACTGAATGCCCCCCATAACATGTCACTCGTCAATGCCATTGCCAAGTCAGTTGTCATACCTACCTTAATCGCTCCTATTGAACCCGTATTTTGATCTTTGTGAATGAATTTAAGGTCAAAACACCCCGCAACTTAGAATAATTGTTCAGTTGGCGGCACACACCCGACCTAGGTCGGGTTATTTCAGATGCAACTCGGCGCTACACTCGGCGGTGAGAGTGCGATAAAGTACATCGGTCACACGCAGGCGGTTTTAAGACAGGTGTTGTAGTGCTCACGAGCGCCACTGACCTGTGACCGCCGCGAACTATAACGGAGGCAAATTAATGAATGATTTAGACGCTGAAGAGCTGTTTTACTTGGCGATGAAAGCGAGTGATGAAGGCAATCGAGAGAAGACCATATCGTTACTGAAGCAGTCCGTGGCGACTGAACCGACTGCTAACGCACTTTATATACTCGGTGCTGAATACGCAGAACTAGGTATGCATGAGCGTGCCATAGATTTTATTTCACGCGCACTGGTAATCGACCCCAGCTTAGAGACAGCGCGGTTTCAACTCGGGCTTTTATATATGGCCAGCGGTTTAGTACAGGACTCACGCAGGGTGTTCGAGCCCCTATTGCAACTCGATAATGACATCT
Source organism: uncultured Luminiphilus sp. (assembly GCA_963926325.1). Lineage (GTDB taxonomy): Bacteria > Pseudomonadota > Gammaproteobacteria > Pseudomonadales > Halieaceae > Luminiphilus. The sequence continues at coordinate 25,637 of CAWUXF010000041.1, forward strand.
ACTTGCATCAGTTTGCCCTCGGCATGACTCAGCTGCTCGACGAAAATGTGGAGGGAGCCATTCAGTGCCTCAATGTAGGTATTGAGCTCAATTCGGAAAACGAAGCGCTGAATCGCGATATGCGTAATGTCATAGTAGAAATCCGGTCGATTAGTCATGATGATCTTTTAGATGATGATATGTACGCTGAATCGATGGCAGCGATAAAAGAGGCGCCTGTACCCGCGCAAGCTATTCAGCAAACACCCATAGCGGCAGGTGACCGAACACATCTGCTGGTGTCAAAGTACGGCGAGAGTGAAGATAGAGATTAGCCTGGATAAGTTCGCTGATTACAGCGCCAACACACAGTAATCCAGCGCAGTTCAAGACCGCCATACCCCCGGTGCTGTCAGTGCCATCTTGATCGCAACTTGCCCAGATCTCTCAATGGAGTGTATGGTTTCGGCATTCAGTCAGACGTTCGTCGCCGCCTGTGGTTATAAAGCTGACTGGGGTCAACAGTCTCGATTGAGGCCAAGAGCTTTCAACAACTTATAGCGGAGCATAGGTAGAACGACCTTACGGCCAACTCGTGACCACTCAACAACCGCTCGCTGAAGAGATTTGCGCGCAAATAATTTTTCG
>CAWUXF010000042.1:0-27801 GCA_963926325.1 uncultured Luminiphilus sp.
GTGCTCCGACAGCGCGTTTACAACCGAGACACCAACACCGTGAAGCCCACCCGAGACCTTATAGCTATTGTCATCGAACTTACCGCCGGCGTGCAGCACTGTCATAATAACTTCAGCAGCAGAAACACCCTCTTCATGCACCTCTGTGGGTATGCCTCGGCCATCATCTCCAACGGACACTGACTCATCCGGGTGAATCACCACGTCAATTTGAGTACAGTGGCCAGCCAGCGCTTCATCAATTGAGTTGTCGACAAGCTCAAACACCATGTGGTGCAAGCCAGTGCCATCATCGGTATCGCCAATGTACATCCCTGGACGCTTTCGAACCGCATCAAGGCCCTTGAGCACCTTGATACTTGAAGAGTCGTATTCACCTGACGGCGTTGGCGTGGTTCCTGTTTCTTCGGTCATACCCATCCTCTATACAAAGGCAACACTCGCCTCTGTTATTCAATACATACCGGCAAGGCTTCCACCCTACCCTGTTCCACGTGGAACATTTTTAAAGCGCTATCAGGCCAAAACTGCGCCAAAGACTGTCGATCTACTGCGGTCAGGAGCGTCTGCGCGCCAGAATCCTGTAGCGCCGCACACACCCTGCTTAGATGACGCGCATCGAGCTCCGCCGCCAAATCGTCCACCAAATAAACCGGCCTTACTCTGCCCAAGTCAGCCAACAACCGCCCCTGCGCTAACTTTAACGCCGCAACGGTTAACTTCAACTGCCCGCGCGACATCACCTCTGAAGCCGGCTTGCCCTCACAGCTGACCCGCAAATCAGCTCGGTGCGGACCAACATGCGTGAAACCTTGCGTTTGATCCGAGAGGAGACTTTTTTCCAGCGCCTCCCGCAAGCCCAGCGACTTATCCCAACCACACCGCAACCGTATCGATACGCCCGCAACATCTTCCGATAAGCGCCCAGCAAACTCACTGAATCGCTCCGATACAAGCGCCAGTGAGCGCTCACGCGCAGCGGTTATTAACTCCCCCGCCGCAACAACCTCATCCAACCACGGATCATAAGCACCTAGTGTACCATGTCGGAGGCCGGCATTTCGCTGCTTTAATGCGCGCTGATACCGGCGCCACTGAGGCAAAAAAGACTGTTCCACGTGGAACACGCATTGGTCGAGAAAACGTCGGCGCGCCTCCGGCAGCCCAGTAATCAGCCCCAGGCTGTCGGCATCCATAAGAACCAAGGGCAACAGCGCCGCCAGCTCGGACAGGGACTCAGCCGCCCCTCCATTGACTCGTGCCTTTGCAGAGCCGTCGCGGCCGCGCTCGATACCCAGAGCGGTTTCACGCTTTTCTAGCCGCAACTTGGCACTAACAACGCAACGATCTTCGTTAAAGGAAATAACCGAGCGGGCACTCTGCGCTCTAAACGAGCGACCAACGCTAAGCAAATGGACGGCTTCCAAGATGCTCGTCTTGCCGCTGCCATTGTCGCCAAAAAAGAGATTGCCCGCCGAACCCAGCTCGAAAGTGGGCCCAACAAGATTTCTAACGCCAGTAATAGATAGCCTAGTTAACACGGGCGAGGCCGTGCGTTTGGCAGTGCTTGAACACGTATTTGATCGGCGTAACAGCAGAGCAAGGCTAGGGTCGGCGCGTTAAACATTGCCGCAGTAGGTCTGCCAACTCACAACCGCATGGGCATAACCACGTAAAGAGAGTCGCCTGCCTCCGCCTCTTCCATCAACGCACTACTGGCGGCATCGGCCAACGAAAATCTTACTTTTTCGCCATTGAGTACCGACAAAACATCAAGCAAATAACTAACATTGAAGCCAACTTCTAAAGCTTCACCGGCATATTCAACCGTCACCAGCTCTTCGGCTTGTTCTTGCTCTGGATTGTTTGCCGTAATCTCTAGGGCATCTGCAGATAGTTTTAAACGAACCCCGCGATACTTTTCATTAGACAAAATCGCAGTACGGGTAAAGGCCTGCTTGAGCGCTAAGCGGTTGCCCACCACAGATTTGTCCGGCGACTTCGGTAACACTCGCTCGTACTCAGGAAACTTGCCATCCACCAATTTGGACGTAAAGGTAAACTGCTGATTTGCCGCACGCACGTGATTGCTACCAATAACCAGGCTGATGGGGTCATCTCCCTCCAACAACCGCGCTAACTCTAAGACACCCTTTCTTGGAATAATCACCATGGTATCCGCCGCGTTGACTGGATCTGCCGCAGTACACAGCGCGAGCCGGTGACCGTCAGTTGCCACCATCCTCAAACGACCCGACTTAATTTCGAGCAACATACCATTCAAATAGTAACGAACATCTTGTTGCGCCATGGCAAAAGACGTGCGCTCTATCAGCCGCTTAATACTAGACTGGGGCAGCTCAAGTGCTAACTCACCGACCGAGCCTTCAACAGAAGGAAATTCTGTCGCGGGTAATGTCGACAAAGTAAAGCGGCTACGACCGGCTTTAACAGTGACTTTGCCGGCATCTACACTAAATTCTATTTCGGAACCATCTGGTAACGATTTGCAAATATCCACCAGCTTTCTGGCCGGCACCGTGATATCCCCGTCCACGCCCGGCGCGGCCAGCTCAACCCGACCCACCAACTCAACTTCAAGGTCAGTACCTGTAAGCGCCAGCTGACTACCCTCTAGACTCAGCAACACGTTAGAAAGAATCGGTAAGGTCTGTCTTCGCTCAACAACCCCAGCCACTAAGTTAAGAGGCTTAAGCAGTGCATCGCGGGCAATAGTGAATTTCATTTAACGTGTCACTCCAAACAGTTGGTCTGAACTTACTGTATCAAAACCTGCGCGCTTAGGTAGTTAAAGATCGCAGTAGATTCTTAAAATCCTCGCGAATATCAGAGCTCGTTTCGCGCAGTTCCTTAATCTTACGACATGCGTGCAGCACTGTCGTGTGGTCTCTGCCGCCAAAAGCATCGCCAATTTCTGGCAAACTATGATTAGTCAGCTCCTTCGCAAGCGCCATCGCCACCTGCCTAGGCCGCGCCACCGAGCGACTTCGACGCCTTGATAGCAGGTCAGCCACTTTAATTTTGTAGTATTCAGCCACTGTTCGCTTAATGTTTTCAAGCCCTATTTGTCGGTCCTGCAGAGCCAGCAAGTCTTTAAGACTTTCTTTGATCAGGTCTATATCAATTGGTCTACCGGTGAAGTTAGCACTTGCAATCACACGTTTCAGCGCACCTTCGAGCTCTCGCACGTTCGATCGAATCCGCTCAGCAATAAAAAAAGCGGCCTCTGGTGCGATGGCAATGTTAGATTCGCTCGCCTTTTTCATCAAAATAGCGACCCGGGTCTCAAGCTCAGGCGGCTCTACAGCAACCGTGAGCCCCCATCCAAACCTGCTTTTTAAGCGCTCTTCCAGACCGTCTATCTCTTTTGGATAGCGATCACAGGTTAGAATCATCTGCTGACCCCCTTCCAAAAGCGCGTTAAAGGTGTGGAAGAACTCCTCTTGAGATCGATCTTTATTGGCAAAAAATTGAATGTCATCAATCAGTAAGGCATCGACAGACCGGTAGTAACGCTTGAAGTCTGTAATCGCATTAAGCTGCAGTGCTTTGACCATATCCGCGACAAAGCGCTCGGAATGTAAGTACACCACTTTCGCGTCAGGCTTTCTTAGCCGCAATGCGTTACCCACCGCGTGCATTAGGTGTGTCTTGCCCAAACCCACGCCCCCATACAGAAACAGGGGATTGTAAGAATCTCCTGGATTTTCAGCAACTTGTTGCGCCGCCGCCAGCGCCAACTGATTGCTCTTGCCCTCAACAAAACTCGCAAATGTATAGCCACGGACCAGGTTATGCTGGTGCCCCGGCGCCACTGGCGACGCGACATGCTCATTGCGCGGCTCTCTATTGCTACTCGCAAACATCGCTGACGACGTCGCAACGCGCGTGTTTGCTTGCGTCGAAACCGAACCTGCGCCGGCTTCGCCCGTATGACTGGGACTCATCACTGCACCTTGCACAGGCACTGATTTCAAGCTCGACACCGCGTTCTGGTGGTCGATAACCACTGACATACGCCCAAAATCATTACCTGATGTTTCGACTAAAAATGCATTAATGAGATCACCGTATTTATCGTCAACAAAATCCCGAATAAACCGATTGGGCGCCCGCAACACCAGGGCACCCTCAAGTACAGATATTTTTAACGGCCGAATCCATGTGTTGAACTGCTGCAACGGCAGGTCTCCCTGCAATCGACTCAGACAATAACTCCAAGCGTCGGCGGCGGTCTGTTGATCGAACACGTTTTCTCCATTAGCCAATTCGAGCCATCATCCAATAGATAGCCGTTATTCCTTCACCCACCACCACGCCTGCTCGATGAAACAACTTGTGCGCAGCCATGAATCGCAGCAGCTAGGTTGGTCATTGGTAAGTGTGCATGTTATCCGCATGTTTTTCGGATCTTTGCGCAATCAACCCAACAAGCTTGCAGCTGACATTAGTTATCCACAATTTTCATCACAGCGCAACCAAAAATAAACCCATGAAAATCAGTTGGTTGTGGGCATCTGGTTATAATTATCAAAAAACCGCAAAAAACATAGGAATTTGCGCCATCCTGTTGAAAACCTGTTAATAAAATGTGAGTAGCTTGTGCTTAGTCTCGCAAAGATCAACCAAAAAAGGCAAACACTGTAAGCTTATAGAGCCTCAAAACGTAAGTAGTGACCAACATAATTTTCTGCACCAGCGTCAATCCTAGGCACCGGCCAATATAAAAGACGGCTCGAGCCCCACAACCTGCCTACACAATGCCAACAAAACACTGAATCGCAGAACCCCGAATAAGCCCCTTGATTAATAAACAAGCACTACCTATAATCCGCGCCCCTTAATTCATCAAATCAAGGTTTCAGTGACATGAAGCGTACTTTTCAGCCCAGCGTCTTAAAGCGTAAGCGTACCCACGGTTTCCGTGCCCGCATGGCCACCAAAAATGGCCGTCTCGTCATTGCTCGTCGTCGCGCGCGCGGTCGTAAAAAGCTAACCGCATAAGCCAACCACGCCTCCTGCCGGCACTAAGCCGGCAATTCTGACGGTCTCCGATGACTTGCCAGTCGTTCTCACACGAGTCAAAGCTCTTAGTTGCCTCACAATTTAAGCGCGTCTTCGATAATAACGAGCGACGCGTAGCGTGCCAGTACGCGCTAATTCTTAGTATTCCGAACCAAGGATTAAACTCGCGACTGGGTTTAGTTGTAGCAAAAAAGCACGTCAAACTGGCGGCACAACGCAACAGAATTAAGCGGTTGGTGCGCGAACATTTCAGGCAGCACCCCCTAGATACCCACCGCGACGTAGTATTTCTCGCACGCAAGGGTGTTGCCGAACTGGACAACCAAGAAATACGCCAGCATTTGAGCGCGCTTTGGCGTAAATTAGACCGATGAATCGCTATTTCAACTGGCTCAAACAGCTCCCCGCCCACGGCATGGCCGCGCTCATCGACCTATATCGCTATTTTTTTAGCCCCTTTCTGGGCAGAAGCTGCCGTTTTGATCCCACCTGCTCCGCTTACGGAAAACAAGCTATTCTCCGTTTTGGGGCGATAAAAGGTGGTTGGATGACGATAAATCGCATTGGCCGCTGTCATCCATGGCACGAGGGCGGTTATGATCCTGTTCCCGAGCGCCACGATTAACACTGGCGCATTCACACATGAACCAATAGTTGCACTTACAAACCTATGGATATCAAGCGCTACCTCTTATTAGCTGCCAGTGCAGTACTGGCCGTCATGCTGCTCAGCGAGTGGACATCATTTAAGTCTGAGCGCGCGGTTAATATACCCCGCGATCGTATTGCTGATGTCAACACGCCCACTCAAATATCAAACGACACCAACCTTCCCCTGTCGATGGAAGACCAAGTGCTCGGCGAAGATATTCCAAGTGTTAGCGTGATTAGCAGCGACAATCCAGTCACCGTTGCTGACACAGTCCAACACCACATCCGCGTGACGACTGACACCCTTGAGCTCGTTATTGACCTCCATGGTGGCGACATCATTGAGTTGGCCCTGCGGAAATTTCCAGAAGCAATCGTGTCGCCAGATATTCCTTTCGTTTTCTTAGAGCAAAACGCCACTCGTACCTACGTGGCTCAAAGCGGGCTCGTCGGACCGGACGGTATTGATAACGACGGCAGAGCACGCTATCAGGCCATCGCTACCGAGTTTTCACAAACACCAGGCCAAACATTGCAAGTCGACCTAAGTTGGATTGGCGATGGCAGCGGTGTTCGAGTAAGCAAACAATTTACATTTACGCCTGACAGTTATCTTGTTGGCATCAACTATCAAGTTGATAACAACAGTCAGTTTGCCTGGCAGGCAGTTCCCTTCGCGCAACTCAAACGGGACAATAGCGCACCACCAAACGCCGACAGCAGTGGCTTTGGACTACAACCCTTCTTGGGTGCCGCGCTGACTCAACCTGATGAGCGATTCACCAAATTCACTTTTGAGGATATTGCTGAAGAGCCGTTCAAAAAGACCTTGCCTGGGGGATGGATAGCGCTTATGCAGCACTACTTTGTGAGCGCGTGGATACCCGATCCAGAGCAAAGCCATAACTACTCAACACGACAAACAAGCAGTGGTTTTAATATTGTTGGCTTTACCAGCCCCGCCGTTACTGTAAACCCGGGTGAATCAGCACAGTTTGGTGCCAATATTTACGCTGGACCCAAAGACCAGTATTCCCTGGCAGAAATCTCACCTCACCTAGATTTAACCGTTGATTATGGTTGGCTCTGGTGGATAGCCCAGCCGCTATTTTGGCTCCTCACTCAAATTCAGTCGGTCGTTGTAAACTGGGGTTTTGCTATCATTTTGCTGACCGTGTTGGTCAAGGCTGCTTTTTTCCGCCTGTCGGCAGCCAGCTATCGTTCAATGGCAAAGATGCGAAAAGCACAGCCTAAAATGCAAAGCATTCGCGAACAATATTCTGATGACAAGCAAAAGCAGTCTCAGGCAATGATGGCGCTATACAAGAAAGAAAAAATCAATCCGATGGGTGGTTGCTTACCGATCCTGATACAAATGCCTGTGTTTATCGCCCTCTACTGGGTATTGATGGAGTCTGTGGAGTTGCGGCAAGCACCATTCGCACTGTGGATCAACGACCTGTCTGTTATGGACCCGTATTTTGTGCTGCCACTTTTGATGGGCGCTAGCATGTTTTTTATGCAGAAGCTCAATCCGCCGCCACCAGATCCAATGCAAGCAAAAATCATGCAGTGGCTACCTGTAATGTTTACGTTTTTCTTCCTTTGGTTCCCGGCAGGCCTAGTACTGTATTGGGTCTGTAACAACCTACTCTCTATGACGCAACAGTGGATTATTACGCGTCGGATCGATGCGCAGGGCTAAACACAATAAACAGATAAATCCTGAACTATGACCGGCCGCCAGCTGACTTCAACCGAGGTTTCCTGCGACGGCCATAGACGCGTCTACGTTTGCTGTTAAATTACACAATTGAGAAAGCGTGAATCAGGCTCCAAATATGACCCTAAGTCCGAACCCGACGCTTGATATCGACACCATAGCGGCCATCGCAACCCCACCAGGGCGCGGCGGTATAGGTATCGTGCGGTTATCGGGCCCCAAAGCGCAACACATCTTAGAAGCTATTACCAAGCGCGTACTCACCGCAAGAGCCGCGAAGTTCTGCCCCTTTCACGATGCTAACGACGAGATAATCGACAGTGGCGTTGCCTTACTATTCGCTTCACCTGCGTCATTCACAGGAGAAGATGTTGTCGAGCTACAAGGCCATGGCGGGCCCGTCGTCTTAAACAGTATTTTGAAGCGATGCATTAATTTAGGCGCGCGCCAAGCACGGCCTGGGGAGTTTTCGGAGCGCGCCTTTCTTAACGATAAACTAGACCTTGTGCAGGCCGAGGCAATTGCAGATCTTATCGATGCACAGACCCAAACGGCGGCTAAACAAGCACAAGCTAGTTTGCAGGGCGACTTTTCGCTTGCCATCAACAAGCTGAGTAATGGTTTGCTCGAACTGCGAAAATACGTAGAAGCTGCTATCGACTTTCCTGAAGAGGAAATCGACTTTCTCGCCGAAGGTAACGTCAGTAGACAGCTGTGTGCCCTTTGTGACCAAGCCGAGTTGCTCTACAGCAACGCTCGGTGTGGTGCCATTATCCGCAATGGCGCCACAGTGGTCATTGCCGGCAAACCAAACGCCGGCAAGAGCAGTTTAATTAACCGCATGGCGGGTAACCCTGTTGCCATCGTCACCGACATTCCCGGCACTACACGCGATATTGTTAGAGAACATGTAGAAATCGGCGGTGTAGCACTAAGATTAACCGACACGGCCGGCCTAAGAGAAACCGATGACATCATAGAGGCTGAGGGTGTTCGCCGAGCGCACCAAGAAATTCACAGCGCTGATATCACCCTACACGTCATTGATGATACCGACTTGGACAACCCAGCCTCCTTTGAAACCTCTGGCCTAATCATCAATGTTTACAACAAAATTGATATTAGCGACCGCCCAGCCGGCATTATCCCTAATTCCCATACACCCTCAGTCGCTATATCAGCTAAAAACGATGCTGGATATGCAGATCTTGAAAGTTTGCTGCTGCTGACATTGGGGCTGACTGATGGCGGCGAAACACGCTTCAGCGCTCGCGAACGACACCTAGTTGCGCTGGACGCAGCACTAAATACTTTGAGAGATTCACAGCGCCAATTTGAAAACAGCGGGGCTGGTGAGTTATTAGCTGAAGATCTTCGTATTGTTAACGAACAACTGGGCGCTATCACCGGTAAGGTGAGCACAGAACAACTTCTAGGCGAAATATTTAGTAGTTTTTGTATTGGTAAATAACGGCCCTTTAAAATTTATCCACATTAATCGCACAGCTCAAACACACCTTCTCCACGCTATAGCATCGTGTTTGTGCACTTACTGACGCTAATTAGGCTGCTTTGGCTCGATATTGTTAGCAGTGATGCGCCTCTATTTAAAATCTTTTCCCCTTGTGTGTAACCTTGCGCATAAGCCTTGAAACAAGAGAGGCGTTAAGCGTGGATAATTCGGCGTCTTCAAAAACATCGGCTTACACACAATCTATACAGCCTAGGAACAGGCTGTACTGACAGATAAGTAATGCCTTTACTACCGACATAAAGCATTGATTTAAAACGAAAAAACCAAGTATTCCCCAGATTTTCTAAGCCCTAATAATTACTACATCAATATAACTTACTCTTTAAAAGAAACTTATATAAAGAAAATAGTTTGTATTAATCAGATATTGACGGCGTAAAGAAATATAAACCCCTCGGTATAAGTACGGTTCCACCATGCAGTGCCGCGCCTTATACTGATCAACCTGACTACGCTGAGACCTGATCACTGTGCGGCATCCAACTGAACATTATGACGTCATTGTTATTGGCGGCGGTCATGCCGGTACCGAGGCTGCTTTAGCCTCAGCGCGTTCTGGTGCACGAACACTACTGCTGACACATTCCATTGATACGCTTGGGCAAATGTCTTGTAACCCAGCTATCGGTGGCATTGGCAAAAGTCATCTTGTTCGTGAAGTTGATGCGCTGGGTGGGGCCATGGCCGCAGCTACCGATCGGGCAGGTATCCAATTTAGAGTTTTAAATGCCCGAAAGGGGCCAGCAGTTCGCGCAACACGGGCTCAAGCGGATCGCGTGCTCTACCGGAATGCAATTCGCGAAACCTTATTAAGCCAGTCCAATCTCTACATCTTCCAGGATGCTGTAGAAGATCTGGAGCTAATGGGTAATCGTGTTACCGCAGCAGTGACACGAACAGGTCTGCGTTTTTCAGCCCTTGCGGTTGTGTTAACCGCGGGCACATTTTTGCGCGGTAAAATACATGTTGGCCTCGAGAATTCAGAAGGCGGCCGAATGGGCGACCAAGCCTCAATTGGCCTGGCTGATCGACTCAGAGAATTGTGTCCACGCACAGGCCGACTAAAGACGGGCACACCGCCTAGAATTGATGCGCGATCGGTTGATTTTTCGCAGCTAGAAGAGCAGTGGGGAGACGAGCCGCGGCCTGTTATGTCATTGTTTGGCGATTCGAGCACGCATCCAGAGCAACGCTGCTGCTGGATTACAAACACCAACACCAAAACGCACGATATTATTCGTGGTAGCCTCGATAGATCACCTTTATTTAGCGGGGTTATTGAGGGAACGGGTCCACGTTATTGTCCCAGTATTGAAGATAAAATCCATCGCTTTTCGGACAAGAACTCGCACCAGATTTTTATCGAGCCCGAGGGACTTACGACTACCGAGCTCTACCCCAACGGCATCTCAACAAGTTTACCGTTTGATGTGCAGCGCGCACTGGTGCAGTCAATCTTAGGGCTAGAGCGCGCACATATTATTCGCCCAGGCTATGCCATTGAATATGATTACTTTGATCCTCGCGATTTAAAGCATTCACTGGAAACCAAATCGATAGATGGCTTGTTTTTTGCCGGCCAAATAAACGGTACGACAGGCTATGAAGAAGCCGCTGCACAAGGACTATTAGCGGGCATCAACGCTGCACGCTATACCCGAGAAGAGGCACCTTGGGAGCCTCGCCGAGACGAGGCGTATATTGGCGTTTTGGTTGATGACTTGGTTACCCAGGGCACGCAAGAGCCCTACCGTATGTTTACATCGCGGGCGGAATATCGGCTGCTATTACGTGAAGATAATGCTGATTTGCGTTTAACAGAAATTGGTCGAACTCTAAATTTGGTGGGGGATGTGCAGTGGCAGCGCTTCGAAGCGCGTCGGTCTAGTATTACCGCCGAGAACCAGCGTCTAAAAAGCACATATGTGCAACCCGGCAGTGACGCCGCAAAGCAGCTGTTAGCGAAAATTGGCAAACCCTTATCACGGGAGTACTCTCTCGCCGAGTTACTGCGTCGACCGGAGCTCGACTATGAAGATGTAGCTGACTTGGTGGGCGAATCACTTATCAACGAACCACAAGCGGCGATCCAAGTTGCTACCCAAATTAAATACGCAGGTTATATCGACCGCCAGCAAGGCGATATTGAGCGTATGCATCGCTTAGAAGATACCGCCATTCCCGAGGGCATCGACTATCTTGCGGTGCAGGGTTTATCTAATGAAATTCGACAGAAGTTGCAGGCTTCACGCCCCACTACCATCGCCCGTGCGGGTCGAATCTCGGGTGTCACACCCGCTGCTTTATCATTATTGCTAGTGCATATTAAAAAATCGAGTCATAAGGCGGTTTTGGCCGACGTATCTCATGGCTGAACATTTGCGACGTCAGCTTTTAGACGGTATTTCCGTGTTTGATAAGGGGCCTCACCCGTTGTCCTTGGATGTCATCAAGATCGATAAGCTCATCGCTTATATCCAATTACTAGACCACTGGAATAAGGCCTACAACTTAACTGCTGTGCGAGATCCTGCGGTCATGGTGGTTCGCCACTTGCTCGATTCATTGGCAATAGCCCCATTTATAAGCGGCGATCGGATAATTGACGTTGGTACAGGCGCTGGCCTACCCGGCATCCCTTTGGCGATAATTTTCCCTGAACGCCAATTTGCCTTATTGGACAGTAATGGCAAAAAAACGCGTTTTTTGTTTCAGGCTAAAACACAGCTTGGCCTGAACAACATCGAAATCATAGAAAGTCGTGTAGAGTCTTACCAGCCTGTAGATTTATATACGGCTGTTGTAACGCGCGCTTTTGCTGATCTCGAACTAACAGGGCGCTTGTGTCGGCACTTGTTGTCTGCTCAAGGACGAATTTATGCGATGAAAGCTCAACAATCAGAAGATGCTACCGTGGTCTTGCAACCTGGCATGCGATTGTTAGAGCGTCAAAATATCGACGTACCAGGGCTCGACGAGCCGCGTACTTTGGTTGTACTTGAGCGAATTGAGGCTGAAAGTTAGGCATGAAAACTGTAGCAATTGCTAATCAAAAGGGCGGCGTCGGCAAAACGACAACCAGTGTTAATTTGGCAGCGTCACTCGCTGCTATGGACCACAAAGTTTTGCTTGTTGACCTAGATCCCCAGGGCAACGCAACGATGTCTTCTGGGGTAGACAAGCACGCTGCAGAGATGACTATTTACGACGTGTTGGTAGATGGCGATCCGATAAGCAAAATAGCTGTGCCTGCTGGCGATGCTGGCTTTTTTGTGGTGCCCGCAAATGGCGACCTGACTGCGGCCGAAGTGGAGTTGATCACGGTGGAGGGAAAAGAGCGTCGTTTGCTAAATGCCTTGATGGCCATTGATAAGGATTACGATTTTGTTTTAATTGACTGTCCTCCGTCATTAAATATGCTGACAGTAAACGCTTTGGTTGCCGCGGATTCGGTGTTAGTTACTATGCAATGTGAGTATTTTGCGTTGGAGGGTTTATCGGCATTGCTACATACGGTTCGGCAGGTCTCTGAAACAGTCAATGAGCGGCTCGAAATCGAAGGGATTTTACGAACCATGTATGATCCGCGCAATTCGCTGACTAATGAAGTGTCGGCGCAACTACATCAGCATTTTGGTGACTTGGTATATAGAACGGTAATCCCGCGTAATATTCGTTTGGCTGAAGCGCCGAGTTATGGTGTGCCAGTTATGATGCATGACCGATATTCTAGAGGCTCCCGCGCCTATATGGCTTTGGCGGGTGAATTCACAAAACGTCAGTCAAGCACTGACCGTTGACAGGAGTCGACCCAGTGGCAGGGAAACAGAGGAAGTTGGGTCGTGGGCTCGATGCTTTACTGGGTGCGGCCATTCGTCCAGCACAAGCTTCTGTAGCGACCAGCGGTGACTCGGACGCGGATCAGCTGCCAGGCGGCGAGCATTTGCGGCGCATACCGCTAGAATATTTGCAGCGGGGTAAATATCAGCCGCGCCGAGAGTTTGATCAGACCGCTCTCGAAGAGCTCGCAGAAAGTATCCGCGCACAGGGTGTTATGCAGCCTATTATCGTTCGTCCAATTGACGAAAAACGGTTTGAAATTATCGCTGGCGAACGTCGATGGCGCGCGAGTCAAATAGCGGGTATCGATAAGATACCGGCAGTCGTTCGCGCCGTTAGCGATGAAGCGGCGATAGCGATGGCGTTGATAGAAAACATTCAACGTGAAAATTTGAATGCTATCGAGGAGGCCACAGCGCTTAAGCGCTTGCAGTCTGAGTTTGAGTTGAGTCAACAGCAAGTTGCACAGGCGGTCGGTAAATCTCGGCCCGTTATTGCGAACTTATTGCGATTGCTAGCACTAGAGCTCGATGTACAAACTATGCTGGAGCACGGGCAACTCAACACCGGCCACGGCAAGGTTTTACTGGCGCTGGAGGGCGTTGAACAAATCCGCGCGGCAAAGCAAGTTGTCAGCGGCCGTTTGTCGGTACGACAAACCGAGGTGCTAGTTAAAGGTCTTTTGGCGGGGCCTAAAACCATCGTTAAGACGACGGACCCTGATATTAAGCGCCTTGAACAGGACCTGTCTGCGCGTCTAGGTGCGCAGGTTGCTATAAGCCATAACCACAGCGGTAACGGCAAGCTGGTGGTTAATTACGCCAGTTTGGACGCACTGGATGGGATATTAAAACGGATTAAGTGACCCAAAATCGAGTTGATCCACATGGTGAATTACCCTACACTTTGCCCCGCTCAGATTGAGGAGGCTTTAAATGAAAGAAGCCGGCAATGATCGGAGACACAATGCCTTCGCAAAACCCAGAAAAGTCTTGATTCAGGCGATAATAACTGGATTAGTAAGTACCGTGGCCATGGGTGTTTTGATAGCGGCCGCATTGGGTGTTGATTTGGGCAGAGATTTTGTCATGGGCGCGGTCATAGCGCTGGTGCCGCAGCTGTGGTTTATATATCGAGCGAAGAGTTTTACTGCAAGCGGAGCGGCCGCATTGATCGCGCTCGCTAAATTTGGATTGGTTACAATGGGATTTGCGTTGTGGTTTGTGTGGCAACCGGATGCGAACCCCATCGCTACACTTTTAGGCACCGCAACAGCAATAGTCGTTTTGGTGGCTGCTATTAAGCAGTTCGATGGCCAAAACAGCAATCTACAAACGTTGGGACGATAGACAACATGGCAAGCGGAAGCGAGCAAACAATATCGGACTACATTGTCCACCACCTGACTAACTTAACCTATGGCAAGTTACCGGCAGGTTTTGATCGTGGCGATGGCGAGATTGTGGGCGAGGGCGGTCAGTGGACAATTGCGCACGGCGGCTATGAAGCGTCTGCTATGGGGTTTAATGCTATTCACATTGACTCCATGTTGTGGTCTATCGGTCTCGGCTTAATCTTTTGTTGGTTTTTCCGATCGGTTGCCAAAAAAGCGGAAACCGGCGTGCCAAGTGGTATGGTCAGTTTGGCAGAGATGGTCGTCGAGTTTGTCGATGGTACGGTTAAGGATACCTTTCACGGTCGCAATAAGTTGATCGCGCCGCTCGCGCTAACCATCTTCGTCTGGGTGTTTTTGATGAACCTCATGGATATTGTCCCTGTGGATCTTATTCCCCATTCGTTGGAACTGTTGGGCGTGCCCTATCAAAAAATAGTCCCTTCTACTGACCCGAACATCACCATGGGTATGGCGCTAGGTATTTTCATTCTGATGCTTTACTACTCCATCAAAGTCAAAGGCTTTGGGTTTGTAAAAGAACTCACAATGAACCCGTTTAACCATGTTTTATTTATTCCGGTGAACCTGTTTATGGAGGTGGTTGGTTTGTTAGCGAAGCCATTCTCCCTAGGTCTGCGTTTGTTCGGCAACATGTATGCCGGCGAAATGATCTTCATACTGATTGCCGCACTCTTTAGTGCCGGCATCGCATGGATGTTACCCGCGGGCATTCTACAAATTGGCTGGGCTATTTTCCATATTCTGGTGATCACGCTACAGGCATTTATATTTATGGTGCTGACGATTGTCTACCTCAGCATGGCACACGAAGATCATTAATTAACTTAACTATTTAATACACACTAGGAGAAAAACATGCCTGAATTAATTTATGTCGCCGCCGCCCTTATGATGGGTCTTGGTGGTCTAGGTGCCGCTATCGGTGTTGGTCTTTTGGGCGGCAAGCTCATTGAAGGGTCGGCACGTCAGCCTGAATTAGCACCGAAGCTCCAGGTAACCTTCTTTCTTGGCGCCGGTCTGGTCGATGCGATTCCAATTATTGGTGTTGGTATTGCGATGTACCTGATCTTCGTTGTTGCAGGTTAATCGAGATAAACGTGAACGGAGTCGCGCCTTGTGAGCGGTTCCAACAACCTGTGAGGAGAAGAGCGTGAATATAAATCTTACGCTTATCGGGCAGATGATTGCGTTTATCTGCTTCGTTGCGTTCTGCATGAAGTACGTATGGCCGCCGATCATAGCGGCTATGGCAGAGCGCGAGCAAAAGATTGCCGATGGTTTAGCGGCTGCGGATCGTGCAAACCACGACCTCGAGCTGGCTCAGCAAAAGGCGGTTGAGCGCCTAAAAGAGGCTAAAGAGGAAGCGTCGGGTATTGTCGACGCCGCTAATAAGCGTGGCAATCAGCTGATTGAAGAAGCCAAAAACACGGCTATCGTCGAGGCCGATCGCGTCAAGGTTGCGGCGCAAGCGGAAATTGTCCAAGAAAGTAATCGCGCACGGGAGCAGTTACGCGGGCAAGTTGCGGCGCTGTCTCTTGCTGGTGCGGAGAAAGTTCTGGGCGCAGCAATCGACCAATCGGCACACGCCGACCTGGTCGAGAAGCTGGCGTCAGAGCTGTAACGCGAGGGAGCTATGGCCGAATTAAGTACATTAGCACGCCCTTATGCGAAGGCAGCGTTTTCGTATGCTCGTGAGAATAGCGTGTTAGCGCAATGGTCTGAGCAGTTGCTGACCGTCGCCGCGGTTACTACGGATGATGCGATGGCAACGGTGTTGACCAACCCCGCACTGACGAACGAGCAGCGAGCACAAACACTGACAGACGTTTGTGGTGATGCGTTGTGTGACGAGGCCAAGAACTTTATTGCGATCCTCGCCGCTAACAAGCGTCTGGCTTTGTTGCCAGAAATTTCGTCTCAGTTTGAGCTGTTCAAGGCCAATCAGGAAAAGTCGATAGAGGTGGATGTGGTTTCTGCCTTTGACTTGAGTGATGTCATGACCGCCAAGCTTGCTGAGGCATTAGGGAAAAAACTCGAACGCGAAGTGAAGGTCTCTACTTCCACGGATAGAGACCTTTTAGGTGGCGTTTTAATTAGGGCTGGAGATCTAGTGATCGACGGCTCAGTGCGCGGCAGGCTGAACAAGCTCGCCGAAGCATTGAACTCCTAGCATTTAGGATTGAGGAACAGAGCATGCAGCAGCTGAATCCATCTGAAATTAGCGAAATCATTAAGTCGCGCATCGACCAACTTGATGTGTCGAGTGAGGGTCGTAACGAGGGAACCGTAGTTTCGGTAACCGACGGCATTATCCGCATTCATGGTCTCGCCGAAGTAATGTACGGTGAAATGATTGAATTTGACGGCGGTATTTATGGAATGGCGCTCAACCTTGAGCGCGATTCGGTAGGTGCGGTTATTTTGGGCGACTATAAAAGTTTAGCTGAAGGCCAAAGCTGTCGTTGTACGGGTCGTATTCTTGAAGTCCCAATTGGTCCTGAGTTGCTCGGCCGCGTCGTGGACGCGCTAGGTAACCCTATTGACGGCAAGGGGCCGGTTAACGCACAGATGACCGATGCGCTTGAGAAAGTAGCGCCCGGCGTTATTGCGCGACAGTCAGTGGACCAGCCCGTCCAAATTGGATTGAAAGCGGTTGATGCGATGGTGCCAATTGGTCGCGGCCAGCGTGAGCTGATCATTGGTGATCGTCAGATCGGTAAGTCAGCCATCGCCGTCGACGCCATCATTAACCAAAAAGGCTCCGGCATTAAGTGTATTTATGTCGCCATTGGTCAAAAAGCCTCCTCCGTTGCCGCCGTTGTGCGAAAACTTGAAGAGCACGGTGCGATGGAGCACACGATTGTGGTCGCAGCAACAGCGTCTGATCCAGCAGCCATGCAGTTCTTGGCGCCTTTTGCTGGCTGTACGATGGGCGAGTACTACCGCGATCGTGGGCAAGATGCACTTATTATCTATGATGATTTGACCAAGCAAGCATGGGCATATCGACAGATATCACTGCTGCTGCGCCGCCCGCCGGGTCGTGAGGCGTATCCGGGTGACGTTTTTTATTTGCACTCGAGACTACTCGAGCGCGCTGCGCGCGTTAACCCTAAATACGTAGAAGACTTTACTAACGGTGAAGTTAAAGGCCAAACCGGCTCATTGACAGCACTGCCGGTGATTGAAACCCAGGCGGGAGACGTGTCGGCATTCGTTCCTACTAACGTTATTTCGATCACCGACGGCCAGATTTTCTTGGAAGCCGATATGTTTAACGCGGGCGTACGCCCGGCGATGAACGCTGGTATTTCGGTATCCCGTGTAGGTGGTGCTGCTCAGACTAAGATCATGAAGAAGTTGTCAGGTGGTATTCGTACTGCACTTGCGCAATATCGCGAGTTGGCGGCCTTCTCCCAGTTCGCTTCAGATTTGGATGATGCCACTAAAGCACAGCTTGATCACGGCGAACGTGTGACCGAGCTGATGAAACAAAAGCAGTATTCACCACAAAGTATCGCCGAGATGGGCCTGCTGCTTTATGCGGCGAACGAGGGCCACTTAAAAGATATTGAAGTTACAAAAATAGGTGATTTTGAAGCGGCACTGCTGTCATATGTGCATGCAGAGCATGGTGAGTTGATGGGCCAAATTGTAGAAAGCGGCGACTATAACGACGACATCGCAAACACTTTTAAGTCTGCGATTGAGACGTTCAAGTCAACGCAGACTTGGTAGAGCCCGAGGACCAGTAGATGGCAGCCGGAAAAGAAATACGCAATCAGATCTCGAGCATCCAAAGCACGCAGAAGATTACTAGCGCCATGGAAATGGTGGCTGCGTCGAAGATGCGAAAAGCTCAGGAGCGCATGCAGCTGGGCAAGCCGTATGCGCGGCGTATGCGCGCTGTTGTAGGCCACATTGCGAACGCGGCGCCGGAGTATCAGCATATGTATATGCAGACCCGCGAAGTAAAGCGTGTAGGCTATATTATTGTGTCTACTGACCGAGGCTTGTGCGGCGGGCTGAACGTAAACCTATTTAAATCGGCTATTAAGTCGATGAAACAGTGGAACGATCAGGGTGTAGAGGTAGATATAAGTCTTGTCGGCGCTAAAGCGATTGCGTTTTTTAATAGTTACGGTGGCAACGTTGTCGCGGCTATTCGCGATCTCGGTGAAGCGCCAGCGGTTGCGGATCTTATTGGCGGCGTCAAAGCCATGCTCGATGCATACGAAAACGGCGCAATTGATCGGCTGTTCTTGGTGAGCAATGAGTTTGTAAACACCATGACGCAAAACCCGAATGTAGCGCAGTTGCTGCCCCTAGAGGCAGAAGCATCCGATGAGATGAAGCATCATTGGGATTATATTTATGAGCCAGATGCCCGCGAGTTGTTAGAGGGCTTGTTGACGCGTTATATCGAGTCACAGGTATATCAATCAGTGGTCGAGAACGGTGCTTGCGAGCAAGCTGCGCGGATGTTGGCCATGAAGAATGCCACTGACAATGCGGGCGATCTCATCGATGATTTACAGTTGATTTACAACAAAGCGCGCCAGAGCGCAATTACCCAAGAGCTGTCTGAGATAGTCAGTGGTGCGGCGGCCGTTAGTTAAGCGGTTAAATATTAAACATTTCTGTTTGGGGCATAGGCCTTTGGCAGTTTGCATTGAATTTTGAAATAGAGGATCCGAACATGAGCAGCGGACGAATCGTACAAATTATTGGCGCCGTAATTGACGTGGAGTTCCCGCGCGACAGTGTGCCTAAGGTTTACGATGCACTGGTGGTGCCTGAGAAAGGTTTAACCCTAGAGGTTCAACAACAGTTGGGCGATGGCGTTGTTCGTACAATTGCTATGGGTTCCTCCGAGGGTATTAGCCGTGGTTTGGCGGTAGACAATACCGGCGCACCTATTTCGGTCCCCGTTGGGATTGAAACGCTAGGGCGAATCATGGACGTGCTGGGCAACCCGATTGATGAGTGTGGTCCTATCGGCGAAAAAGAACGCGCCGCTATTCACCGTAAAGCACCGGCCTATGAAGAGCTGTCTGCATCTGACGATTTGTTAGAAACGGGCATTAAAGTAATCGACTTGGTCTGTCCGTTTGCCAAGGGCGGTAAAGTGGGTCTGTTTGGTGGTGCGGGTGTGGGCAAGACCGTCAACATGATGGAGCTGATCAATAATATTGCCACTGAACATAGCGGCCTCTCTGTATTTGCCGGCGTGGGTGAGCGAACGCGAGAAGGTAACGATTTCTACTATGAAATGCAGGAATCGAAAGTTGTCGATGTTGAGAACTTCTCGAACTCTAAAGTCGCGATGGTTTACGGTCAAATGAACGAGCCACCAGGAAACCGCTTGCGTGTTGCGCTGACTGGCTTGACCATGGCAGAGAAATTCCGCGACGAAGGTCGTGATGTGTTGTTGTTCGTCGATAACATTTATCGCTACACACTTGCAGGAACTGAGGTATCGGCACTTTTGGGTCGTATGCCTTCCGCGGTAGGTTATCAGCCGACGTTGGCGGAAGAGATGGGTGTACTTCAGGAGCGGATTACCTCAACTAAGACAGGATCGATTACATCGATCCAAGCCGTTTATGTACCTGCTGATGATCTGACCGATCCGTCACCGGCGACAACCTTTGCGCACTTAGATTCTACGGTTGTACTGAGTCGAGACATTGCCGCGAAAGGAATTTATCCGGCGGTTGATCCCCTGGACTCTACTTCACGTCAGCTTGACCCGTTGATCATTGGTACTGAGCACTATGATTGTGCCCGTGGCGTTCAGACGGTGCTGCAGCGTTATAAAGAGCTGAAGGATATTATTGCGATTTTGGGTATGGATGAATTGTCTGAAGAGGACAAATTGACCGTATCCCGCGCGCGTAAGATCGAACGATTCTTGTCTCAACCATTTCACGTGGCAGAGGTATTTACCGGATCTCCCGGTAAGTATGTGTCACTTAAAGACACTATCGTAGGATTTCAGGGTATTTTGGCGGGTGAGTATGACGACCTACCAGAGCAAGCTTTCTACATGGTTGGCAGCATCGACGAAGCTGTCGAAAAAGCCAGCAAGCTGTAGTAGTCGGTTAATGAGGCCAGGATTATGCCAATAACAATTCACTGCGATATTGTCAGCGCCGAGAGGGAGATTTTCTCCGGGCGCGTGGCATTGCTCGTGGCAACCGGTGGCGAGGGTGAGCTAGGCGTGAGCTATGGTCATGCCCCGTTGCTCACCGCTTTGGTGCCAGGTGCGGTTCGGATTGTGACCGAGTCTGGTGAAGAAAATATTTACTACGTATCTGGCGGTTTTTTAGAAGTGCAGCCAGGCGTTGTGAGTATATTGGCCGACACTGCAATTCGCGCGGCGGATGTTGACGAGGTTGCTGCCGAAGAGGCGCGTCGGGAAGCGGAACAGGCGATGACGAACCAGTCGGCTGATTTTGATTACGGCCGTGCCTCTGCGCAGTTGGCCGAGGCTGCTGGACAATTGGCGGCGCTGCGAAAACTGAAAAATCGCGCTGGCCGAGGTTGATTTCGAACCCACCTGAAAAAACCGCTTCACGGCGGTTTTTTTTCGTCTACTCATGTTGCGCTGTATTCGTTGCCCAAAAGCTGGGGCTTATTGAACATGCCGCAGTTTGTTGGCTGTTTGGCTGTTTGGCTGCTTGGGCCTTTGTCACGGTTTCGATACTTGCATCTTTCGCTGAACATGGAATCATTGTTCCTCACTAAATGACGCACTGACTTATGTTAGAAATTATTATTCTTGCCGCGGGCCGCGGTACTCGTATGCACTCGGATTTGCCTAAAGTGCTGCACGATCTTGCCGGCAAACCACTTTTGCAGCATGTACTTGATACGGCATCATTGCTTGATCCAAGCCGTATACACGTAGTTATTGGTCACGGTGCGGAGCGCGTGCGTGAGACGGTGGTGGGCGATGTTCAATTCCACATTCAGGCAGAGCAGTTAGGCACCGGTCATGCGGTGTTACAAGCGCTACCCCACTGTGACCAAGACAGCACTGTGCTGGTGCTTTTTGGTGATGTGCCCCTGATCAGCATGCAAACTTTAGAAGTGCTATTACCCAGCGCCCTAAACGCGCCCATTATGCTCGCGGCCGCGATGGACGATCCAAGTGGCTACGGACGTGTTTTGCGTAATGAAGCTGGCGATTTTATTGGTGTAGTTGAACAAAAAGACGCGTCAGATGAGCAGTTGGCACTGCATGAGGTCAATACCGGCGTGCTTGCAGGCCCTGCTCAGCTGTTGGCAAGGCTTTTGGAGCAGGTTGGCAATGAAAACGCGCAAGGAGAGTACTATTTACCCGACGCATTAGGGCTGGCAGTCGCTGAGGGCCTTAAGGTATCGGTGTCGGTTACCCAAGAGGTTGGTGACACTCTGGGCATTAATGATCGGATCCAGCTCGAGTACGTTGAACGCCTGTATCAATCGCGACAGGCCGCGACCCTAATGCGCGCCGGTGTGGCGGTTCGTGATCGTCAGCGCATCGATATTCGCGGGACGTTGCATTGCGGCCGGGACGTTAATATTGACGTGAATACGCTGTTTGAAGGCACCGTGATTCTGGGCGATAGGGTATCAATAGGCGCTAACTGCGTGCTCAAAGATGTCGAGATTGCATCGGGTACGGTTATTCATCCGTTTTGCCACTTAGATTCGGCGACCGTAGGCAGTGACTGTAGTGTTGGCCCTTACGCGCGTTTGCGCCCGGGCACCGTGCTTGCAAGTGCCGCGCATATTGGTAACTTTGTTGAGATTAAAAATGCGCAGCTGGGCGTGGGTAGTAAGGCAAGTCACTTGTCTTATATTGGCGACAGCACGCTGGGCGACGGCTGCAATGTTGGCGCCGGCACCATTACCTGTAATTACGATGGCGCTTACAAGCATCGTACTGTGCTGGGCGACCGGGTCTTTATTGGCTCTAACAGCACGTTAGTTGCGCCGCTGACCATTGCAACAGACGGCTTTGTGGCGGCGGGGTCAACGGTCACTAAAGATATAGATACAGCGCAACTTGCGGTTTCACGCAGTCGCCAACGCAATATTGATGGCTGGCAGCGCCCAGTAAAAAATAAGGATTAGTGGTTTATGTGCGGAATTGTTGCAGCGGCATCAAAGCGTGAGGTGTCAGAAATACTGTTGGAGGGGCTTCGCAGGTTGGAGTATCGCGGCTATGACTCGGCGGGCATGGCGCTTATCGATAACGATGCGTCTTTGTTACTGCACAAATACAGCGGCAAAGTCGCTGCACTTGAAGAAGCCCAAACGTTGATGCCTATTCACGGTTGTATCGGTGTTGCACACACGCGCTGGGCAACCCACGGCGTGCCCTCCGCGATTAATGCGCACCCTCACACAGCCGGTAATCGGATTGCGCTTGTTCATAACGGGATTATCGAAAACCACGCATTGTTGGCGGCTGAGCTTAAGGCTGATGGCGTCGAGTTTCTCTCTCAAACCGATACCGAAGTCATCGTGCACTTGGTTCACCGACTGGTCGCATCGGGTGTTTCGTTATTAGCGGCTGTGCAGCAGACCGTTGCCCGACTTAAAGGCGCTTATGCGCTCGCTGTTATCGACAAACTGGCACCTGATACGCTGGTAGTTGCTCGAGAAGGCAGCCCCTTGGTCTTGGGGGTCGGCATTGGGGAAAGCTTTGCGGGCTCTGACACCATGGCGTTGCAGCAGGTTACCGACACCTTTATCTACCTTGAAGATGGTGACCTGGCCGAACTGAAGGCGGGATCTATCGATATATTTGATCGCGACGGGCAGTCGGTCGATCGTCAGCGCACGCGCTTAGAGGCCGGGCAGGCGCTTGAACCTTTGGGCGACTACGACCACTACATGCTCAAAGAGATGATAGAGCAGCCGGCGCGTCTCGCCGATACGCTGGCGCTGCCTAGCCTTCCTGAATTGAGTGACAATGTTTTTGGTCCTCAAGCTGGCGATATTTTTCCCAAGGTCCGTGCGGTACAAATTATCGCCTGTGGTACCAGTTATCATGCGGGACTAGTGGCGCGCCATTGGATCGAAGCTATGGCCGGGCTCCCTTGTCAGGTTGAAGTGGCCTCTGAATACCGCTATCGGCAGTCGGTGACCCTACCGGGCACCTTAGTGGTCACTATTTCCCAGTCGGGTGAAACAGCCGATACTTTAGCGGCGCTTAAAAACACCAACAACGATGAGACATTGGCGCGACTGTCTATTTGTAATGTAGATCACAGTGCTATTGTGCGTGCCAGCGACTTGGTCTTTCTGACCCGCGCGGGGGCAGAAATTGGTGTCGCTTCCACCAAAGCTTTCACGACCCAGCTGGCCGCATTACTGGTGCTGACAGGGTGTCTTGCACGCCATACGCAAGGGCCTGCCTTTGATAGTCAGCCGCTCATTACCGCTTTTGAGGAAATACCCAACGTCGTCAAGCGGGTCTTGGCGCATAACGACACAATTAAGGCGCTGGCCGAGCACTTTATACCGCGCCATCATGCGTTGTTCTTGGGACGAGGTATTTATCATCCGATTGCGATGGAGGGAGCCCTTAAGCTCAAGGAGATCTCATATATTCATGCGGAGGCGTATCCTGCCGGCGAGCTAAAGCACGGTCCATTGGCGCTGGTTGATGCAGATATGCCCATTGTCGTCGTGGCGCCCAATGATGATTTACTGGATAAATTGCGCTCAAATCTCGAAGAGGTGCGAGCGCGCGGCGGGCAGTTATTTGTTTTTGCCGATGAGGCAGCGGGTTTTGTGGACGGCCCGGGCATTCATGTCATTGCTATGCCCCACTGTAGCGAGTTAGCGGGACCCATTGCGTATACCGTTGCCTTGCAGTTGCTGTCCTATCACGTGGCCTTGGCAAAGGGCACTGATGTTGATAAGCCCCGAAATTTGGCGAAGTCAGTGACGGTCGAGTAGTTGATTATTCGTTAGGAGGAAAACTAATGGATTATGGGTCTTTAATGACGGCGGCATTCATTTCTTTAGCCGGAATGTTTTTTATGAGTTCATCGGCGGAAAAATTTATCATACGAATGTAAACGATAGCGATATGGAGACATTAACCAAATCGTTAAGCATTGTCTCTTGGCATGTGTTCACCATCTTGCTTTTTATCAGCGCTTTAACTTTGATTTATATAGCCTACAACCCAGAATTTGCTATCGCTGCCTATCCGATAATTGGTATTAACGTTTTAGGTTCACTCTTGTTTATTGTTCTTGGCTTAGGAAAGCATAGACTTTATTAAGAACGCCAGGCGGCCTTCTAATGGGTGCCACGGCATTACTTGCTTTGCTGGGAATATCATAGCGCTCAAAGGGTCATATCTACCGGAAAGCCTCTCATTGCGAATTTTAAAAAACCGCGTTGCCGTCGCATAGATTTGAACACCGATTTAAAGGGAGATACTGATGGAAGCCATGGGAATAATCGGCTTTATTTTCGGAATGATGGGTCTAATTGCATTTATTCGCTTAGAAAAGTTAACGAAAACGCTAAAAGAAAAAGGACTTCTCGAGGAGAACTACAAGGAATGGTAAGCCGCTGTTTGGTTGAAGCCAGTTACCGTCGAGCAGCATCCAGCAGTGGATTAACAGCATGACATTGTCTGAATATGTTTTAAAAAGAAATGGGATACCCCTCGGCGCCAAAGGGTCTTTATTAAAAAACCTACAAAATTCACTGGGCGCATCTAGCAACGCGTTGTTTTGGAAGTATTGGAACCCAATCTGGGGGTTCTACCTGTCGAAATATATCTACCTGCCACTTAACAGATATCTGCCTAAAGCCATTTCGTCGACCGTTACTTTTGGGGCAAGCGGTGCACTGCATGATTTAGCAATCGGGTTGTTGGGCTTAGGTTGGCAGAGCTTTCTGACAATTTGGTTTGCTGTGATGGGCGTTTTTATGAATATTTCAAAATCGCTAGATATTTGTTACGGCAGGCTCGGCTTCGCTATCAGGGCGGTTATCAATATATCTTCACTAGCGGTCTGTTTTTTTCTGGCAAAACTCTTAGTATAAGAAATCGTTTTTTGGCGTAAAAAAACAAAACACCCTGAAAAAAAGATGAAACTTAGTTTGCTGCGTCAGCTCACTGACAGAAGGGTAGCGCCATAAGGGGCAATACCCTAAGCCAACTTAAAATTGCGTGTCGATGAAATCCTGGCGCGCCTCAGCCAGTGGGCTTTCTGAGCTTCGGCGGCGTGTTCTGAGATTATTCGTCAAGGACAGTTTGGAAAAGCTCGGTGGCAGCTTTAGTCTCAGTAGTCATGAATCCAAAACTCCAGTCGGATTTTTCGATAATGGCACCGTTTTTTATAAGGGGTATAGCGCGCCGAGTGGCGACCTCAAGACCGTCGTGTGTGTTGACTAAGGTGATCGGCTGCGTTAATCGCGATATCTGTTTTATGTAGTCCGGCACAGCGTTGAATGCCGCTATGTGGCCCCATTCATAGGCGTCGCCACCTCGCAAGGCTTCGGCCATGGATTCGGCGGCCATTTGTAGCGTAACGCCCGGACCACGATGCTGCATGAACAACTCCCAAAGCTTTTGGAACCGAGTGCCTGCTACATCGAGGGGGATCGGCTGAAGCATATTTTGGTAAGCCTTCACTTCATCGGGAGTCAGTACGACCGCCGAAATCATGATGATCCGTCGAATAGCATTCGGTCGCTGGATAGCCATTGCAGCGGCAACCATCGACCCAGTGTGACTGCCGATCAGATCGAAATCGGTTAGCTTTTGCGCGTCGGCGACGGCCCACATCGACCGCGCATAATCATTGATTGTGACTGATGGATTGGCTGGTGGAGGTGCAGACTCACCGTGTCCGGGATAATCCGGCGCAACAACTAAGCGTGAGTCGCCGAGCGAGGCGACGATGGGCGCGAACTCAACGCTCGATTTTGGGCACATATGCAGGCACATGACCGGCGCCTTTGCAGAATGACGCTCGCCGGCCTGGCGGAAATGAATTTGCCCGTAAGGGCCATCAGTGAAATGCCGTTTTACCGGGCTCATTGCGCTTTCTTAGGCTTCAGGCCTAGGCAGCCAGGATTGATCTTACCCGTCGGATCGACGCTGGCTTTGAGCGTTTCGATCAACGACCAGAGCGCCTCTTTACGATGCTCTCGGTAAGGGTATGCCTTGCCAACTTGGAAATGAACCGCATGATATTTGCTAAAGATTTTGATGAGTTTCTGCCGCATTTCAGTGACAAACGCCCTTGCGTCTGGGTTATCAGCAAACACGGGCGCACCGTCTAAATGCTCGGCACGTACATAATGGCGATGCATGGGATACAGCTCATCTGGCCAAACCATGACCGGCTCGATTAGAAACCCGTTAGACGCTAGCGTGCAGGTCAAAAACCCAAAAGTGACTTCATGCGTGTCTATTTGTTCTGCATTGGCAGCAAACAGTGCGTACATCTCGTGCCAAACTTTCGGCGCATCTGAGTGTGCGACTATTCCGTGAGTGGGCACCCAGCGCTCACCATTGGGCCCCAGCATAGAGTCAACCGGTCCAAATGGCGCCGCTCTGATTACCTTTGCGATGGAATTGTCGATCTCTTTGCCCTGATGATTCGCCGCAATGGTGCGTGCCAGATTCAGGTCGGCGTTGACGGCGGCTTCCGAGCGTCCGTCACACACTAGGTGAAGTGAAAACTCTTGGCGGCGCACAATTGATTTTCCCGCCACCACCGTCTTGGCCGCTTCCCTAACGCCGGCAACGATAGATTTCTGTGCCTTTGCAATGCTGGCAACCGCCTTCAGATTGTCGCTCCAGTTGCCCCGAGACATTGCGATTGCGGTCAGTCCAGGGTCGAAGCCAAAGACCTCTGCACCAACACCGGCGCGGGATAGTGCCGACATTGCCGCGGCTGAATCCTCTGAGCTGTCGAACGCAAAAGATAAAAATCCTGATTCTTTGGGTCTGTCGATAAGACGAAAGGTCGCCTCGGCTTTGACGCCCATGGCGCCGGCATCACCTGTAAACAGGCCTGTCATGTCAGGCCCATAAAATCGATAAAACGGTCGCCCACCTTGCGTGGACGCACTGCCGGTATCAATAATGCTGCCATCGGCCAGCACAACTTTTAGCGAGGTTAAGCTTTCGCTGGTGGTGCCCCAAGTACCGCTGCCGAAAAAGGCGTTGTTCTGCGATAACCCGCCACCAATTGTGGAGTAGAGACCAGATAGAGGCCCCCAAAAAGGTGTTCTTAACCCCTTGCTCTCAAGCGTTGTATTGAGTTCAGCCCAAGTGCATCCAGCTTCGACGGTGACATACATGTCGGTTTCGTTGACTTCAAGGACACGATTCATGGCGGTCATGTCTATCATGACCGAGTCGGCCCTTAACGGGGTATAAGCATCGGTGTATGACATGCCGCCACCCCGGACATGGATATCGAACCCTGCAATAGTCGTCGCTGCTACAACGGCAGCCAGCTCTTTGCTTGAGCGCGGTGAAATGACTATTTTGGTCGTGCAATCGGGACGGTAAAAAACGTCGTGGGAATACAGTTCGCGCAGCGTCAGGTC
>CAWUXF010000043.1:0-19674 GCA_963926325.1 uncultured Luminiphilus sp.
GTCCGCGGGGTTGAAAAGTGGTACGTAGATTTCGACAAGTGCATTCCATTTTTTGCAGAAACCTCCGGCTGCGCAATTTGCATTGCTGTTTGCCCCTGGTCTCTACCTGACGTTGGCTTGAATTTGGCCGACAAGCTAGCCCGGCGGGCTGAACGGAAGCGCGGCGAAGAAGTCAGTGAGTAAATGTAAAAGCTCGCAGCAGGGTCACCAAACGCCGTAGCGTCAAATTTGAAAAAACACGTGCTGGGTGTGAGTTCATAATGCCGACGTGTTGAGACGTATCTGTGAGTGCTAGGTGCAACAGTCCCCATGTGCAAGCGGGTGTCCGATTAGCACCGTAATTATCTTAACCGCGATGATAATGTTGGGCGCCTAGTATGCAATGATTGCGTTAGCGCGAAGCGAAGATTTAGCCGGTGAGCCCAAGCCAAGTTCAGGATCGTTGGCTGATTAATGGCTGATTAATGGCCGCGACATCATCACATAAAGTGAGGTGAAGTGAGGTGAAGTGAGGTGAAGTGAGCTGAAAGGAAGCCCTAGTGACAGCCTGGTGACCGCCTCGTATTGCTGACCTTTGTAACGCTGGCCGCGAACTAAGACAGATGCCGAAATTCGAGTGTTTCATGGCTGGCCTGCCAAATTCGATCAAAGTGTTCGGACAATCGCTTTGCCTCGGGCCGAGTGCTGATCATCCGGCTGTGGTTGTCGCGCGCCTTTAGTAACAGTCCCTCTGAGCGATCGAGGACTATGAGCGTTTCGTCACGCCACTCCGGGTGGTACTCGAGAACACGAATATCCATGGCGGTTTTTAATCGACCTGCCAAGGCAACGAGTTTATGCCCCGATTCAATTAGGGGTTTAATTTCATGAACCAAAATACGAATTCGCGTAAAACGACCCCGCCGAGCAAGCCGCGTTAATTGCTCACAAATAGCATCATTGTCGAATAGCTCACTGACCAGTTGAGGGCTCATGATATCTACGTGTCTAGAGGTTTGCGTAAGCGCCAGGTGCAGTGACTGGCGAGTACGCTCTAGCCCTGTATGCGCTGGCATCACAGATCTTCTAGATCTGCTAGCCCGCCGCGGGCCCATAAAAATGCTAACAGCGGCCGCAGATCAGAGGTGACCGTGTCCGATATGAGTGGTTCTGAGCGCAGTAATGAGAGTAGGGCGGGTAACAATGCTTTATCGACCAGCAGCGACTCACCCCCGCAGAACACCTCAATTTGAAGATTGTTTTCTATCCACAAGACACGCGAGGCGGGCTCTAAAACGAGTTGCTGCGGAAGCGGCTCATTATTGAGTTCATCCAGGGGTGTTTTCGTCTCACTCACAAGTGTGCCAAGCCAGCTGCCATCGTCAAGTGCCTGCACCGCGTTAAGAACAGCGCTGCGCGCATTAGCGACTTGTCGCTGGCTAATCTCACCTGGGCGCTCATCACCTGAAATACTATTTTGATCTTCAAGCAACAGTGTTGGTGAAAGCTTTTCAACGACTGATTCGAGTAAACGGTCGCTCAAGTCTGCGACTGTAGGCGCGCGGAAACCTAGTGAAAACGTTGTGCATTCACCTTGCGCGACCCCCCAGTGTGCATATCCTGGCGGTATGTAAAGTGCATCGCCAGGGTTGAGCAAATACTCTTCTACGCAGTCAAAATTAGCGAGTAAATGCAGGCTTTCATGTTCGAGCTGCGGCGTTGAATCATCACAGTACTGCCCAATTCGCCAGAGGCGTTGGCCTTCCCCCTGCAATAAAAACACATCATAACGGTCAAAATGGGGGCCTACGCTGCCGCCGTCGACAGCATAGCTGACCATCACATCATCGAAGCGCCAGCTGGGTAAAAAGTCGACACAGCTGCGCAGTGCAGCGACGTCAGGCAACCATTGATCAACGCCTTGCACCAAAAGTGTCCACGGATAGTCCCGTTGGAAATCAGCTAACGCAAACGGACCTTGAGCGAGCGTCCAACGCCCTTGCTCAAAGCCAACGATCCTGCTTTCAATATCTTCTTCTAGCGCGAGTCCGGCCAGCGTGTCTGCATCTATGGGTGGCACAAAATTCGGAATGGCTTGGGGGATTAAACACGGACGCTGCTGCCATGCTTCACGAAGAAACGTCCCACTGTCGATATTGAATCGTTTAAATTTCGCGTTAGTCATGGTCGTTATTAATGTCTCGAGCCTGAGCGTTGCCGTTGCCAATATAGCCTGCTGGTGTTAACGCTAGCAGCGTGGCTTTTGCGTCAGCCGGCAGGTCTAAGCTGTCGACAAACGCCAGCATAGTTTCCCGTGTCATGGCCTGGCCGCGGGTGAGTGCCTTCAGTTTTTCATAGGGCTCTGGTATGGCGTAGCGTCGCATGACCGTTTGCACGGGTTCCGCTAAGACCTCCCAGGCCGCATCTAGATCCTCTGCCAGGCCGCTGGCATTAACCTCTAACTTTCCAATGCCTTTAAGCGCTGATTCATAGGCCAGCAGAGAATAACCGAAGCCTGTTCCCATATTACGTAATACTGTGCTGTCCGTGAGGTCGCGCTGCCAACGGCTGACGGGTAGCTTTTGCCCCATATGGCTGAGCATCGCGTTGGCTAGGCCTAAGTTACCCTCAGAGTTTTCAAAATCTATTGGGTTTACTTTGTGGGGCATTGTTGACGAGCCAACTTCTCCGGCAATGGTCCGCTGCTTGAAATAGCCGAGGGAAATATAGCTCCAGATGTCACGATTAAAATCAAGCAGGATAATGTTGTAACGGGCAATCGCATCGAATAGCTCTGCGATGTAATCGTGGGGTTCGATCTGTGTGGTATAGGCATTCCATTCGATGCCGAGTGAGCAGACAAACGCCTCCGCGTTAGCCTGCCAATTTACGTTGGGATAGCTTACTAGGTGGGCGTTATAGTTGCCGACTGCACCATTTATTTTGCCTAGCGGTTTCATGACCCCAAGCTGCTTTAGCTGACGCCGGAGACGAGCAACAACGTTGGCAAGTTCCTTGCCCAATGTTGTTGGGCTGGCAGTTTGACCATGAGTGCGCGAAAGCATGGCGAGATCGGCATGTTCGATGGCTAAGGCACTGAGCTCATCGGCAATACGCGTCATCGCTGGCAGTACAGCTGCCAAACCGTCTTGCAGCATTAGGGCGTGAGACAGGTTGTTGATATCTTCTGAAGTGCAGGCAAAGTGAATAAATTCGCTGATCGCAGCCAGCTCAGGAACCTCAGCAACACGCTGTTTAAGAAAGTATTCCACGGCTTTGACATCGTGATTAGTGGTCGCTTCAATCGCTTTGACCGCTTCGGCGTCTGCAACACAGAAATTGCTGATGATGTCATCTAAAAACCTGCCTGCCTCTGGGCTCAGGGTAGGCACTTCGCCAATGCCTGGGTGGGCGGCTAAGCATTGAAGCCAGCGGACCTCCACCAGAACACGACGCTTAATGAGACCAAACTCACTAAAAACTTCACGTAGCGCGCTGACCTTACTGCCGTAGCGTCCGTCGAGTGGTGAAAGCGCTGTGAGTGACGACAATTCCATGAAAAACTCCGATAGTCATTAATTGATGAGCAGTGCTTTGCTCTACTTAAGAGATTTAAGACTGCAAACGTTCTGTCTGCAAGCTTACTGAATCCCCATATCTCGCGACAGGGCAACGGCAACATCCCGAATTTTTGTGCGTTGTAGCGGGAGCTTCCAACGCTGACCACCGAGCTGCCGCCACAGATGTGCCGAGCGCACTCCCGCCAGCAGCAGCGCCCGAATTACATCAGCATTTTTGCTGTTTTGTAGATGCTGGATATTGCCATTGATTTTGATCCGAAATGGCAGCGTACTTAGCGTGTCTTGGTAAATGGCGGCGACGCTGTGACAAATATCGCCAACGTTAGTGCTGAAGTGCGCCGCTTTGTATTGGCTATGCTCGAGGCGATTTTGAATCACCTGCTGCATTTCGGCGCGCTTTGCGAACTTTCGTTCGAGATGCAAAATGGCAAAGGCATATTGCATCATTGCAGTGCTGCTAGTGTCTCCGCCGGTGTTGAGACCCGCGGCAAGACTGTCTAAACCGAGCTTAACGCCTTGAATATTGCCATAAACAGATTCCACGTCGGGCGCGTCGAAGCTAAATAGCGAGTGGATTGACGCCTCTAAAAACGGTAGGGGATAAGTTCCGGTTCGCGAGGCTTGGTCAACGATACGCGCAGCTTGCGCAACGCCTGCAAGGGCTAGTGTCTGTTGTTCTAGTGACGAACGCAGCGTCATAACGCCGCCTCGATTATCGCGCCACCCAAACATTCGTCACCTTGGTAAAACACCACTGATTGTCCTGGCGTGATGGCGCGTTGGGGTTCTTCGAAGTCGACTCGAAAACCATCGGCATGGGCAATTACCGTGCAGTCTTGATCCGGTTGCCGGTAGCGAACTTTAGCGCTGCAGTGCAGTGGTAGGCACTCTGCCGTACCTGTTACCCAAAATATCTCGCTGCTCTGCAGGCTTTGCTTAAAAAGCGATGGGTGCTGGTTGCCTTGCGTTACTAGTAGGACATTACGGTCTAGATCCTTTTCGACGACATACCAAGGCTCGTCGCCATGATTTGCGAGGCCGCCAATGCCCAGTCCTTGTCGCTGACCTATGGTGTGATACATCAAGCCACTGTGTGTGCCCAGTTGCTCGCCGCTTAGGCTTTCGATAGTACCCGGCTGCGCGGGCAGGTATTGCTGTAAAAAATCTTTGAAGCGACGTTCGCCGATAAAGCATATTCCCGTTGAATCTTTCTTCTTGGCAGTCGCCAGACCCACACGTTCAGCGATATCGCGTACTGTTGGTTTCGCCAGATTACCGACAGGGAACAAAGTCCGCGCCAACTCACCATGTCCAACAAGATGAAGAAAATAACTTTGGTCTTTGTTGTGATCGAGACCTTTTAGCAGTGTTGTTCGGCCGTTGCGCAGGCCGGTTTGTGTGTAATGACCTGTGGCGATCAAATCTGCACCTAGCGCACCGGCATAGTGAAGGAACGCTTTGAACTTTATTTCGCGATTGCACAGTATATCGGGGTTGGGCGTGCGGCCTGCTTTATATTCGGCAAGAAAGTGCTCGAAGACATTGTCCCAGTATTCAGCAGCAAAGTTAGCGCCATGCAGTTTTATATCAAGCTTGTCAGCAACCGCTTGAGCGTCGGCGAAGTCTTCTTTGGCGGTGCAGTACTCCGTCCCATCATCTTCCTCCCAGTTTTTCATGAACAGGCCTTCGACCTGATAGCCGGCTTCTTTTAGCAGATAGGCTGAAACTGAGGAGTCGACGCCCCCTGACATACCGACGATCACTTTGGTATTCCGATTAAGACTCATGATGCTGATCAAATATCCAAAACTAAAGACATCGGTGCTATCGCACCGGACAAATAAAGCTGTATTACCGAAAGTACCAGCGGGCTACGTAGCGGAATATCTGAGCTTTCAACGTCCTGCAGCGACAACCAGTGCGTGGCTATGATGACTTCGTCTAGGGCTCGAGTCGTATCCTCGGCGATTGGCGTTGCCAAAAAACTATGTCGGAGGTAAGTGAGTCCGTCGGCACCGATAAAACGCGCCACACCAAGGTAGCCGGTGATATCAACATCCCAGCGAGTTTCCTCACGTACCTCGCGGATCGCAGCCTCGATGAGCGATTCATTGTCCTCAAGATGCCCTGCAGGCTGGTTGAGCACTCGAGCCCCGGTAACCCGGTCTATCTCCTCCACCAGCAAGAACTTATCGTCTTGCACAATGACGACAGCAACGGTTGCATTGGGGCGCCAGCGCACGACAGACATGGAATTTATCTCTATTGGGTATAATGCAATATTGTAAACCGATTAGCCGCTTAAACCGAGCGCAAAAAGCATCGAACAAAGCGCGATTCGGCGTATTATGACAAAGTCCCCAACGCTAACGGCCGGTCTCATCGTGACAACATTGGCGTATAAGGTTTGCCCAGATATGAAATTTAGACGTCTAGCGTTATATGTTCGCCTGGCGTCAGTAATTTGATCTGCCATTCACCAATAGCCGTCCGAATCAGCCGCAGCGTCGGGAATCCGACCGCGGCTGTCATACGCCGTACCTGGCGATTACGACCCTCTTGAATCTGCAGTTCGATCCAACTGTCTGGGATGCTGGCACGATAGCGAACCGGAGGGTTTCTAGGCCATAGATCAGGGGGGGTAATCCGCTTGCAGCGCGCAGGTAGTGTCATGCCATCCTTGAGCAACACGCCTTCGTTTAACTGCTTGATCGCTCCCTGTGTAATGTACCCTTCAACCTGCACCCAGTAGGTCTTCCAGCGCTTGTGCTTTGGGTTGGCAATACGTTGCTGTAGTCGGCCATCGTCGGTCAGTACCAGAAGCCCCTCGGAGTCATAATCAAGCCGGCCTGCTGCGCGAAAACCCGGCGCGGTGAGGTAATCGGCCAGCGTTGCGCGGGGGCCATTCTTAGTCCCTTCGCTGTCGGTAAACTGGCTCAGGACTTGAAAAGGTTTATTAAAGAGAATGATTCGCGACAAGGCTCTGTTTCTTCCAATTTGATGTTAGACTACGGCGCGCTGGAGCGCGGACACAATCCGCATCTGACAGTCTCGACTGATGGGCTTACGATCATAGATCGATATCCGACCCATTGGTTTGGCGTTGTAGATAACTTAACAGACCCCAAACAAGGATTCTTACACTATGGCTTACAAGCATATCAAGGTACCCGAAACTGGAGAACTTATCGTCGTAAATAGCGATAACAGCCTCAGTGTCCCCAATAACCCAATTATTCCTTATATTGAGGGTGATGGTATCGGTGTCGATATTAGTCCCGTCATGATTGATGTCGTTGATGCTGCTGTGAACAAGGCTTATGGTGGTGATAAGAAAATCTCTTGGATGGAAATTTTTACTGGCGAGAAAGCGGCAGAGCTGTACGACGGTGACTGGTTTCCGGAAGAGACCCTCGAAGCGATTAAAACCTACTCGGTCGGTATTAAAGGCCCTTTAACGACACCTGTAGGCGGTGGTTTCCGGTCGCTGAACGTGGCCCTGCGTCAAGAGCTCGACCTTTATACCTGCTTGCGTCCTGTGCGCTGGTTTGAGGGCGTGCCCTCACCAGTTAAAGCCCCAGGCGATTGTAATATGGTGATCTTCCGCGAAAATTCGGAAGATATTTATGCCGGTATCGAATACGAGGCAGGTACGCCAGAAGCACAAAAAATGGTCGACTTCCTCATTAACGAAATGGGCGCCACCAAGATTCGCTTTCCCAATAATGTCGGTATTGGTATCAAGCCAGTTTCTGAAGAGGGCACGAAGCGCTTAGTTCGCAAAGCCTTCCAGTACACCATTGATCAAGATCTGCCCTCTGTGACCTTGGTGCACAAAGGCAATATCATGAAGTTTACCGAAGGCGGCTTCCGTGACTGGGGTTACGAGCTGGCAATGGAAGAATTTGGTGGTGTTTTACTGGATGGCGGCCCTTGGGTGTCGATCAAGAACCCTAATAACGGTAAAGAAATTGTTATTAAGGATGTTATTGCCGATGCCATGCTGCAGCAGATTTTGACGCGTCCTCGGGATTACAGCGTTGTTGCGACATTGAATTTGAACGGCGACTACTTGTCAGATGCACTGGCAGCGCAAGTGGGTGGCATTGGCATCGCGCCGGGTGCAAACCTGTCAGATACCATTGCATTGTTCGAGGCTACACACGGTACTGCACCTAAGTACGCCGGCCAGGACAAGGTTAACCCCGGATCGTTAATCCTTTCTGCAGAGATGATGCTGCGGCACCTGGGCTGGAACGAAGCCGCTGATCTGATTATTGATGGGATGAATGGCGCGATTCAGGCTAAAACCGTAACTTATGATTTCGAACGCCTGATGCCAGATGCCACTTTGGTCAGCTGCTCTCAGTTCGGAAAAGAGATCATAAACCATATGTAAGCCTCTGTATTTACGATAAAAACCCGCTTTTGCGGGTTTTTTTTTGACAGGTTGAGGGAAGCCAGACTTACGCACCTGCGCGAGAGGGCAGCATTACCTATGTTAGAAAATCGTTCACGGTTTGCAGGACATCTGGCTTCACACGTTTTTATGGGTATCCGCTCAATCTGGTACCGGCCTTAAGGGCATGCCAGCCTAGAAATGCGAGTTAATCGCCCTGGTTAATCAGATTCTCGCCACCCTAGGCTAACAAAGTCTTATACTGGGAGTTCAGGTAGTTAATGATGAAGACGATTTCTCTTACTAAGTAGCAGAGATAACACCGCAGATTTATGACAATAGAGCAGACAACAGTAGGACTGGAATACGTCTATGAAGCCCCAAGAATGAGTGAGAATCCAAACGAGCATCACAAACAAGACAGTGATTTAGCGGTTGCACCTGTAAAACCCAAGCTAAAGCGGCCCGCGCTTTATAAAGTGGTGCTGTTGAATGATGACTATACGCCCATGGAGTTTGTCGTGGAGGTGCTAGAGCACTTTTTCGGCTTAAACCGAGAAAAGGCGACCCAAGTCATGCTGGCAGTGCATACACTAGGAAAAGGTGTTTGCGGTATTTATCCGAGAGATATTGCCGAAACAAAAGCAGCGCAGGTCAACAGCAGTGCCAGAGAGAACGGACATCCGCTACTGTGTGAAGTCGAACCGTCCGAAGACGAGGAATAAGACCATGCTGAGCAAAGATCTCGAACAAGTACTGAACGGCGCCTTCCGCACTGCGCGCAGCCGTCGTCATGAGTTCATTACCGTCGAGCATTTATTGCTTGCGTTACTTGATGAAGCCACGTCGATTGCAGTATTCGACGCATGCTCGGTTGACCGGGAGGCACTACGGGGCGATTTAATAGAATTTATTGATGCAACCACGCCCATCGTTGGTGAGATAGATGATGAGCCGGTGGATACCCAGCCGACGTTGGGCTTCCAGCGTGTACTGCAACGTGCGGTTTTCCATGTTCAAAGTTCAGGGAAGTCCGAAGTGACCGGCGCTAATATTTTGGTCGCAATTTTCTCTGAGCAGGAATCACAAGCGGTGTACTTCCTCAAATCGCAAAATGTATCTCGGCTTGATGTGGTAAATTTTATTACCCACGGGATCTCCAAAGATGGTGACGAGGAGATCGATGAAGATGGCGATACCCACGAGTCTCAGGGGGAGGATGCCGGCGATGGCGAGGATGCTAAACCCTTAGATAAATACGCAACTAATCTCAATATTGAGGCAGAGGCGGGCAATATTGATCCGCTAATAGGTCGTCTTGAAGAGGTTGAACGGGTGGCGCAAATTCTGGCGCGTCGCAGGAAGAATAACCCCTTATTGGTCGGCGAATCGGGCGTGGGCAAGACTGCGATAGCCGAGGGACTGGCAAAGATGATCGTCGATGGCGATGTGCCTGAAACTTTAAAGGGTGCGGTAGTCTACTCCCTTGATTTAGGCGCCTTGCTGGCGGGCACCAAATATAGAGGAGACTTTGAAAAACGCTTTAAGGGTCTGCTAAATAACCTCAAGCAGCGCGAGCATTCGATTCTGTTTATTGATGAAATCCACACTATTATTGGCGCAGGGGCAGCTTCCGGCGGAGTTATGGATGCAAGTAATTTACTCAAACCCCTACTTAGCTCTGGCAAAATGCGTTGCATTGGTTCGACTACTTACGCGGAATATCGCGGGATCTTTGATAAGGATAAAGCGCTCAGTCGACGTTTCCAAAAAGTTGATGTTTTAGAGCCATCGGTCGATGACGCATTCAAAATTCTTAAGGGCTTAAAGTCTCGCTTTGAAGAGCATCATAAGCTGCGCTATTCCGATCGAGCCTTAAAGACAGCGGCGGTCATGTCGGCGCGCTACATCACTGATCGATTCCTGCCTGACAAGGCGATCGATGTGATTGACGAAGCCGGGGCTTATCAGCAGTTACTGCCCGTGAGTCGGCGTAAGAAGGTTATTGGCCCAACGGATATTGAAGCAATTGTTGCCAAAATAGCCCGGATACCGCCAAAAACTGTGACTTCAGATGATAAAACGTTACTCGAGAAGCTCGAGAGTAACCTTCAGATGGTTGTATTTGGCCAAAACAAAGCGGTCAGCAGCTTAGTGTCGGCAATCAAGCTCGCCCGTGCTGGGCTGCGCTCTGGTGAAAAGCCCATTGGCTCATTTTTACTTGCGGGACCCACAGGTGTCGGCAAGACAGAAGTGACGAAGCAGCTTGCCATGCAGCTGGGCCTCGAGCTTATGCGTTTTGATATGTCTGAATATATGGAGCGTCATACCGTATCGCGATTAATCGGCGCGCCACCGGGTTACGTGGGCTTTGATCAGGGCGGTCTGCTGACCGATGCCGTGAGCAAGCATCCACACTGTGTCGTGCTACTCGACGAGATTGAGAAGGCCCATCCAGAGGTCTTTAATTTGTTGTTGCAGGTGATGGATCACGGCACGCTAACCGATAACAACGGTCGCAAGGCCGATTTCAGAAATGTAATCTTGGTCATGACGACAAACGCGGGCGCTGAGAACATCAGTCGGCGTAGTATTGGCTTTACGCTTCAGGATAACAGCAGCGACGCTTTTGAGGCGATAAACAAAATGTTTACCCCGGAGTTCCGCAATCGACTCGATGCTATTGTCGGCTTCGAGCCGCTCGACGAGGATGTCATTTTAACGGTGGTAGACAAGTTTCTCATTGAGCTACAAGGGCAGCTAGATGAAAAGAGTGTGACCCTGGATGTGGATGAAGACTCTCGTCTGTGGCTGGTTGAAAAAGGCTACGATCGTAATATGGGCGCTCGACCTATGGCGCGTGTTATTCAAGAACATATCAAAAAGCCCCTAGCGGAGCTCGTGTTGTTCGGTGAATTGCAAAAAGGCGGTACGGCGGTGGTGCGCCTGCGGGACGATCGCAGCGATTTAGAGGTCGTGGCCGAAATAGAAGCTGTGGAAGCCGTAGAGGCGTAATAGGCGAAAGTAGCGGCTTTTGTATACGCCCGCGCGGCGCGGGCTTGCCGAGACACTTAACAGTAGTGCTGCTATTCGTAAGTGTGCGCATCCAACGCCCAGCAAGGCCAATCGGGCCTTACGCTTAGCGGACGTCTGAATTCAATAATCGACTTATCTTTCTCGGTAAGTGATACGGCCTTTAGTTAGGTCGTATGGGGTTACTTCTACGCGAACTTTATCTCCGGTCAAAATGCGGATGTAGTTTTTGCGCATTTTTCCTGAGATATGTGCGGTAACCACGTGACCATTTTCTAACTTCACGCGAAAAGTGGTGTTGGGGAGGGTATCGATAATCTCACCTTCCATTTCAATCTGGTCTTCTTTTGCCATTAGGCAACAGGCCTCTCTCGTTATATTCAGGCGGGCACTGTACCCGAATCTTGGCTTTCGAGAAAGCGAAGGATTAGCACAGTTTGTCGAATTAGTGGGTTTAAGTGATATCGGTAACTGAAATTACTTCTGCTGCGTGTAATTGTGGCGCCGACAGCGCTGCCGCCGCTTGCCAATGCCCATCAATAAATAACTCTAATGGCTGAAAGCGCGCTTTGTAATTCATTTTATTACATTGCTCGATCCAATAGCCCAGGTAGAGGTGATCGAGTCCGCGCCGTTTGGCGTCCTCAATTTGTGCTAAAACGGCGAAGGTTCCAAGGCTCCGTTTGATCTCATCTGGTTCGTAGAAGGTGTAGATGGCAGACAAGCCGTCGAGCATCAGATCGACCACGGCAATGCACAGTAACCGATCCTTATCGTAAAAGCGTAGATAACGGGTGCACTCTAAGCTGTTGTTTAAAAAGGATTCGTACTGTTGGCGGTCTGGCGGATACATGTCGCCATCGGGATGCTTTTGACTAATGTAGCGCTCATAGAGTGTGTAGGCTTCATCGTCGATGATAGAGGCGCTCTCTACTACGCGTAGATCTTGGTTGCGTCGCCAAACACGACTTTGACTGCGAGATATCTTAAAGGTGTTAACCGCAAGTCGTGAGGCGATGCAGGCATCACAGCTCGTACAGTGGGGTCGATAAATATGGTCACCGCTACGGCGAAATCCGAGTAACGATAGCTGGGTATAGAGTGGCACAGTAATATTCTGGCGGGGATCGACGAATAACGTGGTTGCTTCCCTGTCAGCTAGATAGCTGCAGTCGTGTGGAAAGGTCGTGTACACCTTAATTTCACGCAGTGATACCGTCACAGTAATGCCTCGGTTTTCGGGGGAAGCGCGCCTTGCCATGCAGTGGCAGCGCTCCCTGTTACAGCGATGATATTGGCATGGGCAGCCTGCATGAGCAATTCCTCAAATTGGTCACGCATAATCTCACGAGCCCCAAGACTAGCTAAGTGCGCATTGGCGACCTGGCAATCGATAAGTGTGACACCCGAGGCAATGGCCATAGACACCAATGCGGTAAAAGCCACTTTGGAGCTATTGGAGCGCAGGCTAAACATCGATTCACCGAAAAAAATATTGCCGATTTTGACGCCGTAGAGCCCGCCGACTAATGTGTCGTCCTGGTAGCACTCGAAAGAGTGAGCATACCCCAGTCGATGGAGCTCGGTGTACGCCAAAACCATTTCCTCACTGATCCAGGTTCCATCTGCATCATCTCGTGGTGATGCGCAAGCGCGCATGACCTGTTCAAAACAGGTATTAATCGCGATGCGATAAGTGTTTTTTTTGAGCACTTTGCGCAGTGATTTTGAGCAGTGAAATTCGTGCGGAAAAAGCACCATTCGCGGATCTGGCGTCCACCAAAGAATCGATTCTCCCGGCTCGAACCAAGGGAAAATACCCCTTTGATAGGCCGCTAATAAACGCGACACAGACAAATCACCGCCCACTGCAATCAATCCATTGGGCTCATCCAGCGCTTGGCTGGAGGGCGGGAATACTGGCGTGTTTTGACCCGTCATCATCGGCGCTGTAAATCGCTATGACCGATGCGGAAAATACCAATGACTGGCGCTGGTATGGGGAGTCGGTTGATAATCTTGGCCTAGCTCAATGCATCGAGATATTTCTCGGCATCTAACGCGGCCATGCAGCCAAATCCCGCTGATGTGATGGCCTGCCGGTAGATGTGATCGGCGACATCGCCTGCGGCGAAAACCCCAGGAATGTTAGTGCAGGTAGCTTCACCGTTGGTGCCAGACTTAACGGTGATATAGCCGCCATTCATCGTCAGCTGGCCTTCAAATATACCGGTATTGGGCTTGTGGCCGATTGCGATAAATACACCCATCAAAGGCAGTTCTTTGGTGCTGTTGTCCGCAGTAGAGCGGAGGCGTATGCCAGTTACACCGGTGTTGTCACCCAGTACTTCATCAAGGGTCTGATTCCAGTGTGCTTCGATTTTGCCCTCAGCTATGCGGGCAAAAATGCGATCCTGTAGCACTTTTTCCGATCGAAGACTGTCACGTCGATGAACCAGATGGACTTTACTGCAGATATTCGACAAATAAAGCGCCTCTTCAACAGCCGTATTGCCACCGCCGATCACAGCAACCTCTTTGTTACGGTAGAAAAAGCCATCGCAAGTGGCACAG
Source organism: uncultured Luminiphilus sp. (assembly GCA_963926325.1). Lineage (GTDB taxonomy): Bacteria > Pseudomonadota > Gammaproteobacteria > Pseudomonadales > Halieaceae > Luminiphilus. The sequence continues at coordinate 13,567 of CAWUXF010000043.1, forward strand.
GCGCTAACGCCCTTGCCCATAAATGCCGTCTCACTTTCAAGGCCGAGATACTGGGCTGAGGCGCCCGTCGCAATAACCAACGCATCGCAGGTATAATCGTGGCTGCCGCCGAGTCGAAATGGTCGCTGGGTGAGATCCACTTTTTCGATGTGATCAAAAACAACTTCGGCTTCAAAGCGTTCGACGTGTTCCTGCATTTGTTGCATCAACTCAGGCCCTTGAAGTTCAGCGCTGCCGCCAGGCCAGTTTTCTACCTCGGTAGTGGTTGTCAATTGACCACCTTGCTGCATACCGGTGATAACGATGGGTCGAACGTTTGCGCGTGCGGCGTAGACTGCTGCGGTATATCCGGCGGGGCCGGAGCCAAGAATAATAAGGCGATGGTGCTGTACATCTTTCATGTAGGTTATCCAAAATCTGTGAAAAGGATGGCTTTGCGTCAAACGTATAGGGTAATACCTTAGCTATGTCATGATAAAGTGGTGCTTTCGTTAGCAGGATTCAAGGCTTTGGCGATTAAACGTAGAAATTCATCGAGTGTCCGTAACAATGGCGAGAATGATATGACTAAGGATAAAAGCGCTGCTCCCAGACGCCGCTTGCGCGACGCGCTATTTATCGCGGTCGGCGCAGGCTGTTTATTTGTTCTGTTATCACTGCTCAGTTATACCGAAACGGACCCTGGCTGGTCCTCTAGCGTGGGTGACGCAGACATCCGCAATCTCGCCGGCGTAACAGGCGCGTTTTTATCAGATATATTTTTCTCACTCATTGGTTACGCAGCCTATTTGGTGCCCATTTTACTGGCCTATCGCGCCATTGCAATTCTTCTTGAGCAGGATCGCCACGAAACGATGGACTGGGCACTCTTCGGTTTGCGCGCACTGGGCTTAATTCTCTTAGTGATTGCATTTACAGCACTGACGGCACTAAACGATTTTGGCGGCTCGGGTTTACCACAGGGGGCCGGTGGTATTTTAGGGTCCACTGCGGGTGGCGCTTTTCAGTCAGCATTCAGCCCTGTGGGGGCACGGCTGATCCTGGTTGCGGTGTTTTTGTTGGGGCTGACAGTCTTTGCGGATATTAATTGGCTTTATTTGATTGATCGATTAGGTCGTTGGATTTTATCGGGCGGCAGTCGTGCTTGGCACCATCTGGTTGCTGCGCGCGACCGTTTTCTTGACCGGCGAGCTCGAGAAAAGCAATTCGAGGTCCGTAAAACACAAATCGAGGAGTTCGTCGAAAAAGAAAAGAAGCGTAAGCCCCCTAAAATAAAAGCCTTAATCACCAAGATTGAGGCCAGTGGGCGGGCGGATAAAGAACGTCAGAAAGCGCTATTTGATATGCCGGTTTCCGGAGAATTACCACCCTTAGAACTATTAGATCCAGCCGTCGAGACGGGTCCGCGCGGTTACTCTAAGGATGATCTCGAATCCCTATCGCGTCTACTTGAATTGAAATTAGCTGATTTCGGTATCGTTGCAGAGGTTGTTGCCGTGTATCCGGGCCCCGTGGTGACTCGGTTTGAAATTCAGCCCGCGCCCGGTGTCAAAGTGTCGCGAATTTCTAATCTGGCCAAAGATGTCGCGCGTTCACTAGCGGTTATTTCGGTGCGCGTAGTTGAGGTCATTCCCGGAAAAAGTGTGGTGGGTATTGAAATCCCTAACGCAGATCGTCAAACCGTAAACTTTAAAGAAGTACTCGGCTCGCGAACATTTGAAGAATCTAGCTCACCGCTAACCTTGGCCTTAGGCCATGACATTGCGGGTGTGCCAGTGGTCGCCGATCTCGCCAAAATGCCTCATTTGCTTGTTGCTGGTACGACGGGATCAGGTAAGTCCGTGGGCGTTAACTGCATGTTAGTTAGCCTGCTATACAAAGCAAGCCCCGACGATGTTCGGTTGATATTGGTTGACCCGAAGATGCTGGAATTATCAGTATACGACGGTATTCCACATCTGCTGACCCCGGTTATTACCGGCATGAGAGATGCTGCGAATGGTCTGCGTTGGTGTGTCGCAGAAATGGAGCGACGCTATAAACTTATGTCATTACTCGGCGTCCGTAATTTGGCGGGTTATAACCGTAAGGTGCTCGACGGCATCAAAGCGGGCGAGCCGATCCCAGACCCCACCTGGAAACCCGATCCACTCTCAATGACGCCAGAAGATGAGCAGGTGCATCCCGAACTGGTCAAATTGCCTGCGATTGTTGTGGTGATTGATGAATTTGCCGACATGATGATGGTCGTTGGCAAAAAGGTTGAAGAGCTGATTGCACGTATTGCCCAAAAGGCCCGCGCCGCGGGTATTCATCTGATATTAGCGACGCAGCGGCCCTCAGTGGATGTCATTACTGGTTTGATTAAAGCGAATATTCCAACCCGTATTGCCTTTTCAGTGAGCTCTAGAATTGATTCCCGAACGATTTTAGATCAGGGGGGTGCTGATCAGCTGCTCGGTAATGGCGATATGCTTTATTTACCCTCTGGTTCGAGCGTTCCTGTTCGCGTACATGGTGCCTTTTGTTCGGATGATGAGGTGCATCGCGTGGTGGCTGACTGGCAGAAGCGGGGAAATCCACAGTATGTTTATGGATTACTCGATGAGGGTGGACAGACACCAGTAACTGCCGGTGAGCTCCAAAGTGCGGCCGCTGGGGCGGAAGACCCTGAGGCGGATGCGCTGTATGACGAGGCGGTGCACTATGTTTGTCACAGTCGCCGCGCTTCAATTTCTAGCGTTCAGCGAAAATTGCGAATTGGCTATAATCGCGCCGCGCGACTGATCGAGGCAATGGAGGCCGCGGGTGTGGTCACCGAGATGGGTACCAACGGTCAGCGGGAAGTGCTTGCGCCCCCGCCAATCGAGGATTGATGGACATGACTTTACGCAAACGCTGGTCGATTACCGGTGTATTAGCTGCTTGTTTAATGCTGGGTATGGCGCGTGATTTACGCGCGGATGAGTTCGCTGTACTTATGCAAGACCCCGGTATGCAAGGCCAGTTCACGCAGTTTATTACCAGTGCCGATGGCGATGAACTCGGTGCGAGTGAAGGGCATTTTGCGTTATTGAGACCGCATTATTTTAAATGGGAAATAGACTCCCCGGGCAGCCAGTTGATCGTCACAGATGGCGTATATCTTTGGCAATACGATCGTGATCTCGAAGTCGTTGTTAGACGAACGGTAACTGATGCGGGCCTGTCACCGCTGCAGTTACTGGCGCTGGATGTCAATGCGCTGCGTGAGCATTACGAGGTGCTGGTACTTGATAACGGGCTACGACTGACACCGCGAGCATCGAGCGCGCCTTTTCAGCAACTCGATATTGTGATCGAGCAGGGTATGCCGACACGCCTCGACGTTATCGACAATCTAGATCAACATCTTGCTATTACATTAAATATCGACAGCGCTGCAATGCCTTTGCCGGCTGACTTCAGTTTCACACCGCCGGACAATGTAGATTTAGATATTCTAGAAGACGCAAGTCAAACGCGAGCGGATCTTGACTAACCAGACGGGACTATTTGCCCAAGCCAGTTCAGCGTATGCGCCGCTGGCAGCCCGCATGCGACCCGAGGGTTTGGAGGGCTATGTCGGTCAAACGCATCTGCTGGCAGCGGGCAAGCCACTGAGGCGCGCTATCGACAGCGGCCAGTTACATTCATTTATTTTATGGGGCCCACCTGGGGTGGGTAAAACCACGTTGGCGCGGCTTGCTGCATTGGGTGGTGAGGCAGAATTCTTACAAATCTCTGCGGTGCTGGCCGGTGTTAAAGATATCCGAGATGCGGTCACGGTTGCCCAGCGCAATCGTCAGCAGGGTCGAGACACGGTTTTGTTCGTCGATGAAGCCCATCGTTTTAACAAAGCGCAGCAGGATGCGTTTTTGCCCTATGTTGAAGATGGCACGTTAATTTTTATCGGTGCCACGACGGAAAACCCATCCTTTGAACTCAACGCTGCGCTGTTATCAAGGGCGCGGGTCTACCGACTTTTAGCGCTAACCAGTGACGAATTGACGCTTGTTCTAAAACGAGCGCTGCAAACTGACTTACCCGACATCCTTATCGATCAATCGGTATTACAACAGCTGTCGGACATGGCTGATGGTGACGCTCGGCGCGCCTTGGCACAGCTAGAATTAGCTGCAGATCTTGCTGAGCCGACGGTCGATGGTGGTCGAAGAATCACCTTGGCGACGCTTACTGAGATTGGAAAGGCCAGCTTGCGGCGGTTCGACAAGGGGGGTGAGGCTTTTTACGATCAGATTAGCGCTTTGCATAAGTCAGTGCGGGGCAGTGATCCAGATGCGGCACTCTATTGGTTTGCTCGAATGATCGATGGTGGCTGCGATCCACTTTATATTGCGCGTCGCGGGGTACGGATGGCCAGTGAGGATATTGGCAACGCAGATCCGAGGGCCTTGACGTTGGCGCTCGACGCTTGTCAGGTCCAGGAGCGATTGGGCAGCCCTGAAGGAGAATTGGCCATCGCTCAATCGATCGTTTACATGGCTTGCGCTGCAAAGAGTAATGCGGTCTACAAGGCCTACAAGCTTGCCAAGCATGCGGTGCAAAATAACGGCAGTCTCGAGGTGCCCATGCATTTACGTAACGCACCGACCCAGCTTATGGAGCGTGAGGGATATGGCCTGGGGTATCGTTATGCCCATGACGAACCTGATGCTTATGCTGCAGGCGCACAATACCTGCCTCCCGAGCTGGCGGGTGCGCGCTTTTATCAGCCGGTAGCGCGAGGCCTAGAGATTAAAATTCAAGAAAAACTGGCGTATCTGAGTGATCTAGACGCAAAAGCGCGGTCGCAGACTAATCTGCCAGCGGATCCAGTATTGGAGAGCGGTATGAATAAATCGATGCATAAGGATACGCCCTAATGTGGTATCAATTTCTGCTGGTGGCCGCCGGGGGCGCTCTTGGCGCTACGGCACGTTACGGTACAGGTATTCTTGTTCGAGCCTATCTCACCGATTACTGGCCGTTGGCCACCTTACTCGTCAATGTGCTGGGTTCATTTGGTATAGGCCTTGTCTTTGTTCTACTCGAGCGATCGCTAGTGCATGCCGACCTACGTAGTTTTGTTGTCGTCGGTTTTTTTGGTGCGTTCACAACGTTTTCGACTTTTTCGCTAGAACTGCTGCATATGATCGAGCGAGGGGAGGGTGTTCACGCTGCCGGGTATGCGTCATTGAGCCTGTTGGCCTGCCTAGTTGGTGTGATGCTTGGCGTGTATGCGGGTCGAATTCTGGCTTGAAAAGTACGAATAATCTTCCTGAACGCGGTATCATGCTCACTCAACATCCAACTTAACATCCATCGACTACGAAACCTTTTATGTTAGACATTAAACTAGTCCGTCAGAACCCTAAAGCGCTTGCCGAGCAGCTGTCCATTCGTGGCTTCGAGTTCCCCGTAGCTATCTTTGAACAGCTTGATGCGCGCCGAAAGGCGGCGGATATCAGCGCACAAAACCTGCTGGCGGAGCGCAAGTCGGCGTCCAAGAAAATTGGCGAATTCGTCGCATCAGGGCGCAGTGTCGATGAGGCAAAAGCTGAGGTGGCGACAGTCTTGGCGCGAATCGCTGCTGAAATTGATACCGCCACAGAAGAGGCAAAAGCGGTACAGGTCGAGCTCGAAACACTACTGATGGCGACCCCGAACATCCCCGCTGAGGCCGTCCCGTCAGGCAGAGAAGAAAGCGATAATGTAGAAGTGCTCACCTGGGGTACACCCAAGCACTTCTCATTTACCGCACAGGATCATGTCGATATTGGCGAGGGCCTGGGCCAGCTCGATGCGGAAACAGCCGGTAAAATAACGGGCTCTCGGTTTACGCTGATGCGTGGTGGTGTTGCAAAACTGCACCGAGCACTGATTCAATTTATGCTCAACGAACACGCTACCCACGGTTATACCGAAGTCTATGTGCCGTTAATGGTGAACCGTGCGTCGTTGTACGGCACCGGGCAGCTGCCAAAATTCGAACAGGACTTGTTCAAAGTGGCGGGGGAAGATGATTATTATTTAATCCCTACGGCTGAGGTGCCGGTTACCAATATTGCGCGCGATCGTATTTTCGAA
>CAWUXF010000044.1:0-13871 GCA_963926325.1 uncultured Luminiphilus sp.
GCCAACATTCAAAATCGCCAAAAAGCCATTCACCCGCCTATGCGTGCGATCAATCGCCACAAGATCGTCGCTCAACCCGATGCTCCCAGCTGCAATCCAAAAAATACTGCAGATGCGCATCAAATCGATGATTCAAGCGCATCGGCGATACATTCACGCACAGCGGTCTCGGCGGGTTAATAGGACTCTTGCGCTAAGGCCTGCTCTTCGTCATTCATCTCGGCGGGTATTGCTTCAAACAATGGTGTAGACAAATAACGTTCGCCGGTGTCCGGCAACATCACAAGAAACACAGACCCTTCAGGCGCGGTCTCCGCGACCTCCATAGCCGTAGCAAGGGTGGCACCCCCCGACACACCAGTCAGAATACCCTCCTCGGCCGCAAGCCGTTTAGCCCATACCATACCGTCCTCACCATCCACCGGCAGCACGGAATCGAAACCTTTATTATCAATACTCTCTTGCAAAACTTTGGAAATGAAATCCGGCGTCCAACCTTGAATGACATGGGGTTGCCATGCAGGATGACTACCCGCCGCCGAGCCGTCATCATGGCGGTCTTGCGACTCACCTGAACCGACCAGCGCAGCATTATGCGGTTCAGAAAGCACAATTTTACAGTCGGGACGTTCTCGTCTTAGCACGCGCGACACACCAGAAACAGTCCCGCCGGTGCCGTAACCTGTGACCCAATAGTCTAATCGATGTCCTGCAAAGTCGGCGACAATCTCTCGACCCGTTGTACTCTCATGGATATCTGCATTGGCATCAGTTTCAAATTGTTGCGCAAAGAACCAACCGTATTTTTTGGCCAGCGCTTGCGCCTTGCGAACCATACCAATGCCTCTTTCTTCTTTTGGCGTCAAAACTACTTTCGCACCTAAAAATCGCATTAAACGTCGACGTTCGATAGAAAAGCTTTCCGCCATAGTAATCACTAATGGATAGCCTTTTGCGGCACACACCATGGCAAGGCCAATACCGGTATTTCCCGACGTAGCCTCTACCACCGTCTGCCCAGGCTTTAAGCGCCCATCGCGTTCGGCGGACTCAATTATATTCAACGCTAATCGATCTTTAACCGAACTCAGTGGGTTAAAGGACTCTACCTTGACGTAAATCTCTACATGGCTCGGCGCAATATGATTAAGCCGGACGCTGGGTGTATCGCCGACCGTATCAATGATGGAGTTGTAAAGCCTGCCTCGACCGGAGGTTTGAAAAATAGTCGTCATAGTGAAAGTCCCTGTCTAAAATAGTTGGCACATAAAGAAAGGTTAACGTTACGCGAGAATGCGAGAACGCGCACTTAAAAAAGCATCCGCCTTTTCCTCGAAGCGTTTAGTCCAACGCGGTCATCAGTTGATAGGAAAACCTAAACCGCTGCAGCTAAAATCGTCTGTCGTCACTACGATAAATACCTGAAATATTGGTTCTGTTTACACAGATTACACAGATACAGCTGACGACCTTATGGACAGGCGCGCACAATTGCAGAGTGATTATCGCGTCTCTCGGTCCCGCTTAATCTTGGGCAGTGTGGGGTCTGTGTTGCCTCAGACAATGATGGTTACAGGCCTCGTAAAGATGCAGGGCTTTTTTGTAAATAGTGGACGCTAAAAAGCTTCTCTTCATCAAGCCAGGTTTGTGCCACGATCAGGCCAGCGCGTTCTGCCAAAGCGACGAAGTCTTCTACACTGTATTTATAGGAGTACTCGGTGTGGATTTTTTCACCTTGATGAAACGCCAGCACACTGCCATTGCAGCGCACTGACTGGTCTAGATCGCTTATCAAATGCATTTCGATACGACGCTTTTCAACGTCATAGAATGCGTGATGCTGAAATAACGCCAGGTCGAATTCTGCGTCAATGAGTCGATTAACATGAGACAGGATATTGCGGTTAAAGGCAGCCGTGATGCCCTGATTGTCATTGTAGGCTGCGTCCAGTCGATCACTGGATTTGTGCAAATCCACACCTATAATTGCGCCGCCATCCGGCCCCATCCACTCGCCCATGTGCACAAGAAAAGCACATGCAGCGTCTGGCTCTAGGTTACCTATAGTTGAGCCGGGATAGAAAATGATTCTACGCCCACCAGGGAGCTCCGGCATGTCCTGCCAGTGCATGTTGAAATCGGCACAAATTGCATGGACTTGCAGCCATGGAAAGTCGTTGCCGAGGTTTTGCGCGGCTTCATGCAGAAAACTCGACGAGATATCCATAGGCACAAATACATCGGGGGCTATAGCATCTAGTAAGTAGCGCACTTTCTCACAATTGCCACTGCCGGGCTCCACCAGGACGCAATTGGCACCACACACCGCGGCAATGGCCGCAGCGTTGTCGGCAAGGATGCGGGGTTCGGTGCGCGACGGATAATATTCATCCAGCTGAGTAATCGCTTCGAACAAACGAGAGCCCTGCTCATCGTAAAAGTACTTTGGATTAATCGAACGGGGCCGAACTGTAAGTCCGGTGATTAGCTCTTCTTGCGTATCGCTAGTTTTGGGATGAAGGTCTGTAAAGACTACGTTACCGCTGTGCATGTCTTAAGTCCTGTAGTTAATTGATGGCTTGTCTGTCGATGGCCTGTTGATGATCTGTTGATGATCTGTTGATGGTCTGTGGTTAGCTACTAAGCTGAGTCGCTGCAGGATCTAAATAAACGCTACAGCAAGCCCCCGTGATTTCGCCTGACCTATTTTGCCAGGCGTATGCCCGAAAATTGCCAGCGATCTGGTGGATAGAAGAAATTACGATAGCTTGGCCGCAGCTGTGCCGGTATAGACACGCAGGAGCCGCCACGCAGCACCCACTGATTGCTCATAAACTTGCCATTGTATTCACCGATCGCGCCGGCGCTTATTTTAAAGCCTGGATACGGAGTATAGGCAGATCGCGTCCATTGCCAGCAGCTGTCATAGAGCTGTATCACGCCTGGGCTGTGTGATGCCGCGCTTAGGGGGTGCGGCGAACTTATCGCGGTGCTCGAGCTGGGAGAAGCTTGTCCGCACACTGCCAGTTCCCACTCCTGCTCAGTGGGTAGACGTGCGTCGCACCAACGCGCATAGGCCTCGGCTTCATAGCCGCTGATGTGGCAAACAGGGAGATTCCCCTGTCTTTCGACCATGCCATGCAGAGTGAATTCCATGGCGCCTTCTTGCGTGTCTGTCCAATACAGAGGGGCCTTCCAGCCATCGGTAGTGACGCAATTCCAGCCATCGGATAACCAAAGTTCAGGTCGCTCGTAACCGCCATCATCAATAAATGCCTGATATTCCGCATTGCTAACCAGCCTATTTGCCATACTGAAAGGCTCAATCCAACTGCGATGACATGGCAACTCATTGTCAAACCTGAAGCCCGAGCCACTGTAGCCAATTTCCGTCATTCCACCTTCGACCGCAATGAATTCCAGCGGCGGAAGTGTGGCGCTAGCGCGGTTATTGTCGATCTTGCGCGTGTAGCGTGGGGCGAGAGGATTTATTGAGAGTGAATATTTGATATCGGTAAAAAACAGCTCCTGGTGTTGCCGTTCGTGCTCAATGCCCAGTACCACTCGCTCTACAATGACCGCGTACTCCCTGTGGGTTTCCTCACCCAGTAGCAGACGAATACCTGCATCAACATGATTTCTATAGGCCAGTACGTCGCCTAGGTTAGGCCTACTTAACAAACCTCGGCTGGCGCGTTGGAAGGGCTTACCGACACCGTTGTAGTAAGAATTGAACAAGGTTGCGTAGACATCATTGATTGTCGTGTAGTTTGCCAAAAAGGGCTTGAGTAAAAAGGTTTCGAAAAACCAACTTGTGTGCGCCAGGTGCCATTTGGGCGGGCTGGCAAAGTCAGCGCCCTGCAGGTTGTAGTCCTCGACCTCTAGGGGGCTACAAATCTCGACTGAATAGCGACGTGTGGCGGCGAATTGTTCCAGTAATGTGCTCTCAACCGATAGCATTTAACGTCTGCTCCTCATCTATTGGGACGATCTGCCCACCGACATAGACATGATCGGCATCAACAATTTCGCCAAAAAGCAGACCGCCGTTTGCCGAGCGCTGATAATTGCTCACTTGCGTACCCAACCCCTGCTGTTGCCAGTACATAGCGAGTATCCGCATAGCTGAGCCGGTGGCTGGATCCTCGGGCACACCATACTGCGGTGCAAAGTAGCGGCTTTCAATATCGGCCAGACCCTGGGAGTGGCGGCTCTCACAGGTGGCTATCAGCGCGCGCCGGGTGAAATTGCCCAGCATAAGTGGCACAGGCAGCTGCCCTAGATCGAAGCCTGCAGGCCACTGCACCACCAGGTAGTCTGAGTCTCCACCGGATATCCCTGCCGCCAGAGGTGCCGTATCGCCAAATAATTGGGTCAGCCACTGTGGTGTCTGAATAGGTGTGACCGCCAACATCGGCAAAGAGATCCAGTGCCGCTCGCCACGCACGTGCCATGGCACCGCTACTCCGCCAGATCGAATCACGCCCTGCGTGTCACCACTAATAACGTTTAGTAGGTAGGCCGCGCCAAGCATACCGTGCCCGCAGCAGTTTATTTCTCGGCCATTGCTAGAATGGCATGACACCCGCTCGCCGTTCTCAGGGTGAGACTCCACAAAACAATAGGTTGTTATCTCGGGCGCTTTTGCATCGCCTGACAGCGATGGTCTGCGGGTATAAAGTCGGCAGGGATTCCCTTTGGCTGAAAGGGTGCTGTCGCAGAAAACCTGTAGGTCAGCAGCTGTTGATTTCGTAACGATGTGTCAATACACCCCTGCCAGTTTTAACGCGTTTGCGACTGTTTCAAATGGCCGTTAGCCAGTGCTGAAAAGCCTAGCATTTTTTGGTGAGATTGACTGCTCGTGCCCAGCGATAGTCTGTAATATTTTTCTCTACGCCTAAGTCATATTGCTTGGCTACACACCAGCAGCGTAAAGATGACGCAGTATCAATGCGCGCTCTTCCCGACGCCGAAGCGCCACGCCAATGCGACATCGAGCCCAGTGGCAGGAAATGCGTCCTACCGCATGGTGCGCAGCTTTTGAGGGCAGCATGTAATGCTGGGCGCTACTAGCTGGCCAGCACGGGGCTAAGGGCTAAATGGACAAACGCCAGCATTTGAGCAGCCTATTGTGTGAGCCGCCCCCGTATACCTACTGACGAGGAGAATCAGCGCCCAGATGTTACGCGGCGCTGAATTGTTCGCAGTACCAAGTAAATAACCAGTGATGCCAGTAAGCCCAGCAGAGCTGGTGCCAAGTTGATCGAAATGGGGAACCATGCTGCGCCGTTCCCGCCCGCGAGCAATGCGCCGCCACCAAAGGCGAGTATGGCCGGCCAACTCAGGGTCTCATCGCTGGTAAACGTCGATGGCCGACGACGTACGATGTAATACTCGGCAATCACTGGCCCGACGATCGGCGGTACGATCGTAGCAAGCAGCGCAATCCAGCCCAGAAACATCTGGTAAATGCCCAATCCCAGAATGGTGCCCAGCAGTCCACAGATGACAATAGTCACTCGCTTGGGCTTGCGGAACAGGCTCGCAGTTTGAACGCTGGGTAAATAGAGATTGGTATCACCCGTTGTCCACAGGGCCAGCGTCATGCCAACGAGGCCGAAGATGGCAGCGAACCCCGACAGTGTGCCCAAATAAGCGGTGAAATCCGGTGTGCCGCTGCCAACGGCCCCGAGTGCGCCCACCAAGTGCAGGAACAACTGATCAACCACCAGAACGACAAAAGGTATTCCCATGGCGATCCAGAAGGTGCGGGCAAATCGAACATACTCGGCCATGACTACTGCGCCCACAATCCAAGCGCCCACGACGATATTGATAGCTTCAAGGCCTGTGAGTGGCGCTTCGGCAACCTTCACAGCGGAAATGGCCTCTACCGCGGCCAGACCGCCAGAGCGATCAATATTAACCCAGGCGGCATAAAGACCGACCAGCACCAGCCCAATCATTGCGGGAATACCAACCCGCTCTAGGCCCTTAACACCAAACAGTGTGGTGCCGGTGAAAAGTATTCCAGCAAATATTGCAGCACCGTAATACAGCGCGGTGCCCGGCGCCTGGGTCCAGATCTGCGCAAAGGCGCCGACTACGATGCCCTGCCAACCGATCGTCAATAGGGCGATGAATATCACCGGCACGTAGGCACCGAACTCACCGTAGACCGCACGAAAAAGCAGTGTGCTATTACAACCGGTTCGCCAGGCCATATAACCAACGAGCGCGCCGATCACAAAATTGATGGCGCTGCCAAGCAGCGAGTACCAGATCAGGTCTCCCCACAGCGTAACGCCAGACCCAAGCGCACCGCCTGCCAGCAAGCCGGTGATCAGAAAACCCCAACCAAATGCCAGCGCCAACAATGGGCCGCCAGCACGTCTTTGCTCGGGGTTTAATGGCGTGAGCGGGTTATCATCACTGGCCGCCTCTGCAGCCGGATCCAATGTCCACCACTGTTTAAAGTTGAAACCTGACATCTATCTCACCTTGTTATTTATTTTTATGGTGAGATATTAGCATGCTTAACGCGGATATCTAGACGGCGTCCCGCTGCGAAAAAACGCACGAATTTTTACCTGGCTATCTCGGGCGGAAAGCCCACATTTTGACTGTGTAAAAGCGCCGGACGGCAACGCAGTCGAGCATCCTAAGTCGGGCACATCTCATTGAAATTTTTGCTTAAAAAAAGCTAGCGCCTAATTGAGCCGGCACAGAATTATCTTCACTGCGCGCCAGCCAGGGGCAAACTTATGGTGATTTGAGCCCCCCCAGTAACATTTTCCGCCCAGATTTCACCCTGCATATCTCTGATAATTCCGTAGCTAATAGAACCGCCCAATCCAGTCCCTTTACCCACCGGTTTGGTGGTAAAGAAAGGCTCAAAAATGCGGGGAAGTACATGCTGGGGAATGCCGCCACCATTATCGCGCACACGGATCAGCACTCTGTCATTGCTCACTTCTAAGCTAAGGGCAATTTCCCCCGAGCCACTTGACTCCGCAATAGCGTCTCTGGCATTGCCAATAAGGTTGATGAATACCTGCTCCAACTGAATCGCATTGCCAGTAATCGATGGCCCGGGAATAGGCACTTGGTTTACTAACTCGATATTCATCAAACTTAGCTGCTCTTGGAGCATGGAGCACGATTCTTTGGCAATGTTACCCACCGTCAGTGCGACGAAGCTCTCCCCTGCAATGCGACCGTAGGCTCGCATGTGGTCAATAATGTTAGCTGCCCGATGAACAGCATCATCAATTCTCTGGTACTTGGTTAGCGCGCCCTCCTCAGTCATCTTGCCCTTTTTCATTAAGACACGAAGATTGGAGGTGACTAACGAGATCACGTTTAGCGGCTGATTCAATTCATGCGCCATACCGGTCGACATTTCGCCGAGTGTTGCCAGCTTCGAAGCTTGTAGTAATTGCGCGGCTGAAGCCTTTTGTGATGTTAGGTCAGTGGCAATCACCCAAAAACCAGATGTCTGCCCACTTTCATCAACACGTGGACTAACCGCGAGTAACAGATTTTTGGGTGTGTGATCACCAAAAAGCAGCTCCCACTCTTCCACTGCAGAATTCATTTCTAGCAATGTCTCTGCTTTGGCTTGTATTAGCGCAATAGCCTCTTGACGCTGCTCTGTTATCTCTGAAAATGCCGCATTCATGAAGCGCACATTCGAAGCACTATCGATGGCAAGTACACCCATGGGCAACGCACGCAGTAAATCATCGTAGTTGGAAGCAATAGTAGAAAGCCTGCCCTCGCTTATGCGGACATCCTCTACAAGTGACCTAAAGCCCTGCTGTAAATCTACTATCTCCGTTAGAGGCTGCATGCCTCTAGTCGATGTATCTGACAGCATTCTGATCGACTCATCAACTCGCCCACCACTTGTCGTCCAGCTGTCAATGACTCGGATCAACGCCTGTAAAGGTTGGAGCCAACGCGTGATAAACATTCGAAAAAGCAATATTAAAACGAACAATAAAATAAAACCCATCACCGAAAGAATGATGGCTGTTTCAATAAACGGGTAAAAATCGGCGGCATAATTCAACACGATAGCAATACTGCCAATACCGTAAAGTGATGGGGTGAATTGCTTAACAATCTCTGGCGATGCCGTAATCGCGATAAGTGTATTGTCATCCATAATCGGATCATACAAGTGCGGGTCAACCATATAAGGCTGTCCCTTGCTATTATTTAACTGTGGATTCGGATCGAACGACCGATTAAAAATAGCATAGGGGTTACGCTCACTCTCGACCAAGTCACCCTGCGACAGCCCAAACGCTTTCAGTCGTCCAACTGGCTGCTCATGGGTCAAACTGTAAATATTCAGTTCCGGCCGATAGGTGAACTCAAGGATATCGGACAAGTCCATAAATGCGACAATGAGCGTCTCACCACTTTTATGGTCGCGCAGTGCGTATGCTGAGCGCAGCTCATCATCAACGTAACGCACACTGAGCTTTATCAATTTTCTGCTGGCTTCCTGTGCTTTGATATAATTAAACGCGTCATTCAAACCATCAGCGCTAAAGCCCGAGCTAGCAATTATCTCTCCCGTTGAAGACAGAGAAGCAAAACCCACGTCGTTAATAAGCGATTCAAACAAGTCGTCTGAGCTTGTGAAAGTATCAGATGCAATTGACTCAGGCTGCATTGATATTATTTGTTCAGATAAATTCTCGAGTCTTCGAATTACAGATCGTTCTGCAGAAGAGATGATGCCTTTGAGGTGAATATCTGCCGCATTATTTTGAAGGTCTTTATGCACGTTCACCGATAAATTCCAGTTAATTCCCAGGAATAAAAGCATAGTGAGTGTCAGCGTAATGCCAATCAACATCTCGATGACATAAGACATTGATGCTTTTATACCCGAAGTGGCTTTTAGGTTAGGGAATAGCTGGGGAGGTGATAAAACCACTACCGCCATAAACATCTTTACCAGTAAAACGGCTACCAAAGTGTTGACCGCATATCGAACGGCCAACAGACCACTATGTAGAAAGCTCTGATCAAATGCATAAAAAAAAGTTATCGCCAGTACAGGCATGCCAACGAATAACAAGAAAACAATAGTGGCAATGGCGCCATCTAATCTACCGCGCCACTTTCTCCAGACAGCCATAAACATTAAGAGAAAAAATGACGCGACGGCCTCGCCGAAAAAAGCTTGCTCGCTGCCACCGGAGATAAAAAGTCCGGCGCCAACACTCACTAGGCAAAATAGTAAAAACAGGGGCAGCGGTATGCACAAGAGTACGACAATGGCAGGCGTGAGGTAGAAGGTGAACCAAAGACCACCGACAAGCTTTACAGGTAATGCAATCGCAACCAAGATACATACCCACCCCCCGACAGCAAGAAGTAAGTGCTGGGTGGAGAACCCTAGTACACCGGCTAATCTATTGCTGATCACGAGACGCCAACCGTTGTTTATGCATAGATCGGACGCCTTTGTCGCTTTTATATTGCCACTACAAGTAGCTAAGACAAGGTAATCACAGCAAGCAACGATGTAATGGTGGAGCTATGCGGGATCGAACCGCAGACCTCAACACTGCCAGTGTTGCGCTCTCCCAGCTGAGCTATAGCCCCAAATCTTGGGTAGCCGTCAGACGTATACGCTGACAGGCGACGGATATTATGGAGCGCAGCGGTCTATGTCAATACAATAAGTGGCATCTTGCTCCCCAGCAGATAATGTTTTAGCGTAGCTGTTACTGATTCCACACTCGAGGAGAAATAATCATGGCAGGACAAGGTTCAGGCGGTAACGTACTCGCCGCAATTTGTAGTTTCTTTATTCCCGGTCTAGGCCAGCTCGTTCAAGGACGCCTTCTACCCGCGATTTTCTTTTTCCTGGTCACCGCAATCTGCTATGCCTTAACGGCCACCCTCATACTATTTTTTATGTGGATTCCAGCCGTGATATTTCATCTTTGGGCAATTATCAGCGCCGCGAGCTTTAGTGCATCAGACAGCTGAGTAAATCCTTGGCGAAAGACAGCTGAGCAAACGACACCCAATGCCACCTAAAATGGCGAAGGATATCCACCCAATATGCGCAAACTCCTTATTTATATTGCGGGTGGCCTCACCCTCCTCGCTCTAACGGCTTGCCAATCGGCCTACTATTCCGCCATGGAGTCCGCTGGCTTCGCAAAGCGCGATATTTTAGTTGGCCGTGTAGAGGATGCCCGAGATTCACAGGCTGATGCTCAGGCACAATTTGCCTCTGCACTTGAGCAATTTAGTGTGCTCATTGACTTTGATGGGGGAGAACTGCAGGCGGTCTACGAGGATCTCGACGATGAATATGAAGCCAGCGAAAGTGCGGCAGCTGAGGTCACTGACCGGATCGATGCAATTGAGCGTGTAGCTGATGATCTGTTCGATGAGTGGCGCGACGAACTCACCCAATATAGCAACGTTAATCTGCGCCGCGATAGCGAGCGAAAGCTAAAAGACACCGAGCGGCGCTATCAACAACTCATCACCTCGATGAAGCGCGCCGAAAAGCGGATGACGCCCGTGCTCGATGGCTTAAGAGACAATGTGCTTTATTTGAAGCACAACTTAAATGCCAGCGCTATTGGTGCACTGCAAGGTGAGCTCGGCACTATCGAAGCAGACGTATCTAGACTCATTGCAGAAATGAACACCGCCATCGCTGAATCAGATGCGTTCATCGATAGCTTGCAATGACCTTAAATCGAAAAACGCCCTAGATCGCCCTTAAATTTGCTATCGCTACGCCGAAGGTAATGACGTGTATTCCTTTTCGAGGCGCTTCGTTGCTTTCTTCGACACCCCACCCAACACGTCAATAGCGTTACGCAAGCGTGATCGCGTCATATCAGGACCCAAGATTGCCATGGAATCGGGTAGTGAATACGCCGCGTTACTACCAGCGATTGCAATAAATAGCGGCGCGAATAACGGTTTAGGTTTGAGCGCCAGCTGATCCGCCAATTGCTTCAGTGCAGCAAAGAGCCCATCGCGCTGCCAATCTTGATGACTCTCAAGGCGCCACAGCACAAACTGCAGGCGTCTAAGTGTTTCGTCCAATGGCTCGCTCAAAGCCTCGAATTGCGCTGCATTCAACGACAGGTCACCTGAAGCTAGGTAGGCAGACATTGGCACAAAATCGGAAAGCACTTCCATGCGGGCTTGTGCATGGGGCAATACTTTCATCAGCATCGCCTTGTTTAATGCCCACGTTTGCAGGCGTTCCGCGAGGGCTTCTACATCAAGTGACTCACGAATCCACAGCCCGTTTAACCAACGCAGCTTCTCGACATCGAAAATCGGCCCACCCAAGGAGACTCGTTTAATATCAAACGCCGCTTCCATTTCCGGCAGTGAGAATTTCTCACGCTCGTCGGGCATCGACCAACCCATACGTCCCAGATAATTGACCAGCGCCTCCGGAAGAAATCCCATGCGCTGGTAATACAAAATACTAGTGGGGTTCTTGCGTTTGCTCAGTTTCGACTTATCGGGGTTTCGCAGCAACGGCATGTGGCACAGCACCGGCATATCCCAGCCAAAATATTCATAGAGCAGTTTGTGCTTAGGCGCTGAGTTAATCCACTCCTCACCACGAATCACATGAGTAATAGCCATCAAATGGTCATCGACGACATTCGCCAGATGGTAAGTTGGCATGCCGTCAGACTTCAACAAGATTTGCGCATCTATCATCGACCAGTCGAGCGCTATCTCACCGCGTAATAGGTCATTGATAACACAGGCACCGTCGGTCTCCGGCACAATCATTCGAATAACAAAAGGCGCACCAGCAGTTTTTCGCGTGGCTTGCTCCGCTTCAGACAACAGTAAGTCTGAAGGCTTCAGTGCTGTGCTATGACCATCGGCACGCCGCTGCTCCCGCAACGCATCGAGTTCATCGCTGGTTCGGTAACAGACAAATGCGTGCCCCGCCTCAACCAACTGCCAAGCATACTGCGCGTAAATATCGCCGCGCTCGCTCTGTCGATAAGGACCCGAAGGACCACCAATATCCGGACCTTCATCCCAACTCAACCCCAGCCATCGCAGGGAATCTAAAATAGCCTGCTCTGCTTGGGGGGTACTGCGCACCTGATCGGTGTCTTCAATCCGCAGAATGAATTGACCGCCATGCAAGTGCGCAAAACAACGGTTAAACAAAGCCATGTAGGCAGTTCCCACATGGGGATCCCCAGTGGGCGACGGTGCCACCCGAGTACGAACAGTCATAGGGTTCTCACGCAATCGAATCAAGACCTGTGGAGTTTACCAGACGCGCACCGGTTAAGTTGGATTTGTAGGCGTTACGCTGCAGATTGTGTCACTGGGGCTGCACCCTCATAACTTGCTGACGGTGCAGGCAGAGACAGCAAAAGCGGTATCCACCCCTTATGTAGACAACCGCGGGCTAGGTGAGATCAGTCGAAATAGCGCTTTCATAAACGATTAAGGGCGCTGCTGGGGTTACATCACTGTTAAATATCCGCTCAGCCATCTGTCCGTAGTGTTTTTCTAAAGAAGCACGTTTTATTTTCATGGTGTGCGTGACAAGACCGTTTTCCGCATTCCAATCCTGATCTGAAATAATCACACAGGCAATTCTTAAGTGACTATCGAGGCCGGCGTTGACGTGCAATACATGGTCATACAGCGCGCGCTCCAGTTGGGGTTTATCCTCTCAACAGCCTGTCGCGCCATAAACAGCGCAGTTGAACCAGAAGAACAGTTGTTATTGACAGTGATTACTGGGATCCCAGTTGAGGCGAGGCCATAGGCGCTTTTCACAAAAGGGGCTTCCGCCTCAAAGGCTTTGGCATCTGCGATGTGCAATCGGTGCAATCGGTGCAATCATCATGCACGTTTCACGCGTGGATGAGTCGACCACTGTCATCTATAAATCAGCCCCAGCTTGTACATGAATTGCCAACTCAGGCAGGCCTTCAGACATAGCTCCAGTCCAAGTCATACGCTTAACTTCTCGAACTGTTAATCACTGGACTGGGGTACCTTCCCTTTGTCGCTGTTGCCAATATTCGTCTGTATAGACTTCTTTCACTAACGGCGGCTCTACTGTGCCTCTGATCAAATCTGCGCCACGCTCCGCCACCATCATGGTCGGCGCATTCAGGTTACCGTTGGGGATCGTGGGAAATACCGATGCGTCGATAACCCTCAGGTTTTTCAGACCTCTTACTTTAAGGTCCTGATCCACAACCGCCATGTCATCAATGCCGATTTTACAGGTGCCCGCCGGGTGGTACGCGCTATCTACTGACGCTCGAACAAAGGCATCAACTTGCTCGTCGGTCTGCACCCCTTCCGCGGGTTGAATGACGTCTCCGCGGAACGCATCCATGGCCGGCTGGCGCATGATTTCGCGGGTTAAATGCACACAATCACGAAAGCCTTGGCGGTCATTTCCTGTTGCTAAATAATTAAATAAAATCTGAGGATGCTGTTTTACGTCAGCAGACATTGCGCGCACATGACCACGACTTGTGGGTTTATTATGCCCAACATGGACTTGGAAGCCATGCCCCTTAAACGCGACTCCGCCATCATAAGTAATAGCGCCGGGCAAAAAGTGATACTGGATGTCAGGCCACTTCACGCCGGCCTTAGAACGGATAAAGGCGCATGATTCAAAGTGATTAGTGCGGCCCAAGCCGGTCTTAAATAAAAGCCATCGGGCTCCAATCAACGCTTTCTTAAAGAGCCCTAATTCGCTATTGAGGCTTATTGGCTGCCGACACCGATATTGAAAATTAAACTCCAAATGATCCTGCAGGTTTTCACCGACGCCCGGCAGGTCATGCACCACGCTTATT